>CAMBDR010000023.1 GCA_945864765.1 Janthinobacterium lividum
CGGAGAAAGTATTTGAAAGCACAGTAGATCGGAATACAATTCCATAGAAAAATAGTCGGCAAATTCAGATTTTGGCGACCAGAAAATTATTACCGCCCTGACTATCATCACATGGTCAAAACGGGGCATGGCAGCGAGGGTTTGCGCTACGGCAGTTTGATCAGCAAAACTCGTAGCGCAACAAGACAACAGCCCTAAACTCAGGGCTGTTTTTTACATAGTGATGCATTAATACTACAAATTAATCCGAACCATCGGTGGATTTAAATTGCTTGTCGCTAATGCGAAACTTGGCGCGCCGATCGCCCATGAGATAACGCAAATCACGAATGCTTAAATCGCTGATTTCATGCATGCGTAACAGCATTGAAGGGCCAACCGGTAAGCTGTGATGGCGAATCTTGGAAATGACCGGTGGGGCCACTTCCAGCGCGCGCGACAAGGCGGCATCATTTTTCAAACGCAGATTTTCAATCAGCGTATCGAGCAAACGGCCCGGATTGTAATCAAACAATTCGTCTTGCTCATCATCGTTTTTCAGATCATTATTTGCTTGCGTGTCCATCGTAGTGTAATTCCAAAATGTTAGTAAAGAGAAGCGGGATAAAGCATAGCACGTCTTTTGTGCGGTAAGCAAACCTTCGTCAATTATATTAATGTGATGACTGTTTGATGCGACAATATTTTGCCACAAAACAAGCTTGTTAGCATCCTAAAAACAAAAAACACTACGACTTCGTTGAAAATTTTCAGTGCATTTGCCATTTTTTCGTATCTTGCAAACTACCGGAGCAAATTACCCCCGATTTACCCGCTAATTTGCACGACAAGCAGCGCCTGAATCAGGCTCAATGATACGCATTAAACTGGGGGCCAGATTTTTCAACAGTTGCACCGGTAAGGCGCTGGTAAAGTCATAGTTTTCTGCCTGCGGGCCACGCACATAGGCGGTGATGCTGCCATAATATTGCTGGCCAATATTAAACACAAAGGTGGCAGAACGATTCACAAAGCGCGATTCGATCAAGCGCCCCCCTGCCCCATAGACATCAAAACGCTGGTCACCGGTGCCGGTTTTCCCACTCACTGCAAGGGTGCTGCCGTCGGCGCGCACAAACGCACCATTCACCCGCTTGGCCGTGCCTTGCGCCACCACTTCCCGTATTGCACTGCTGATGGCCTCGGCCACTTCGGGGGCCAGCACGCGTTCCCCGGCCACGGGTTTGCGCCGCAACAGGGTTTCATAGGGCGTGCCCGCAGCAAAATGCAGCGATTGGATGCGCTGCACCGGTTTGCGGATGCCTTGATTGACAATAATGCCCATCATTTCAGCCAAGGCCGCCGGGCGATCTGCTGAGGCCCCCAGGGCGGTGGCATACGATGGCACCAGCGAATCAAACGGATAACCCATGCGCTTCCATTGGCGGTGGATTTCCAAAAAGCCTTCGACTTCCAACAAGCCCACAATACGCTTGTCCTGCGCATGCTTGCGATGGGTGTTGAATAGCCAGGTATAGACTTGCTGACGCTCCTGCCGACTCGCTTCCAGCACGTCGCTTAAAGTCGCTTTCGGGTGGCTGCGCAAATAGCCGACCAACCACATTTCAAGCGGGTGGATATGGGCCAAATAACCGCGATCAGCCAAATTCATGTTTTCGGGCGCAAATTGGACGTACAGCTTGGCCAGGGTATCGACACTGACTTCATTTTGTGAAGCCAAATTATCGCGAATAAAATTATCAAACTGGCCCAGCGTGCCTGCCGGGTAAATGGTGCGAAAGATACTGGTCAGGCGCGCGGGTGTGGGCCGGATCGACTGCAATAAAATCGCCTTGGCCTGATCCGGATCTTTGCCGCGATATTTGGCGTAAAAACGGGTCATGAAGGCACTGCCTTCGCGGTCGGCAAAACGACTTAAATAGTGGGCACGACGCGGGTCATCGGCATTACTCAATAAACTGGCTGAAGAACCGGGCGTTTGAAACATATAGTAATGCACCACGTCGCGCAGCAAACGCACAAATACCAGGTTGACAGAATTGCGCAAGCCTTCTCGCAGAGTCATGAAGCGGCCATCATCACTTTTATTGAAATTGCCAAAATAATGCATGCCGCCGCCGGTGAAAAAACCTTCCCCGGCGCTGGATGAATATTTACGCTCCAGCGCTGCATTCACGGTCGTGCTCAGGCTGGCTTTTTCATTTTTGAGCAGGTAATCCAACACCCAGCGCGACAAAACATCTTTTTTATCCACCACCACTTGCTTGAGTTGCTCAGCATCCATCACCACGTAGCGCGCATGCAGGTTGGCAATGACGTCCAGATAGGTGATGAGGGTGCGCAATTTGGCGGTGGAACCCAGATCGAGCTTGGCCCCGTCGTTAATATCGAGCGGCTGATCATAATTATCGGTTTGGATGCGCAGGAAATTGGCTTGCTCGCCGCGTTCCAGCAAGGTGACGCTATACACCACTTGCGCCGGATCACCATTGCCCAACATGCCCTTGCCTTGCAAACCTGCGGCTTTGGCGCTCTCGGCCTGGCGCAAATCACGCAGCACCTGCCCCACCGCTTCTTGCGCCTTGGCATCGAGGCTACTTTGCAGGCTCAAATCGAGCCGATCCAGATTGTACAGCCGATTATCGCCCAACAGGGCGGCCAAATGGGTGCGCACTGCGGTGGAGGCTTTGCGTGTGACGAAAGAGCTGGACGCGGCGTTGCGCACCGTATTCGGTTGCACCTGTAATTTTTGCGCCAAGGCAGCATCGCGCAAGGCGGGGGAAATAATGTTAACTTTGGCCAGCAAACGCAGATGGGCATCGGTCAAGGTGTTTAAATCGCTATCCGGATCACCCAGATAATAAGTCGGGCGGCGCTGGGCAATAAATAGACTCAGGGTTTGCTTGTAGGCTAGTCCCATGGCGGGGTCAGGCTGTTTGGCTTGCAATAATTGGCTGACCTCGGCAAAATCGCGCCCATACCAGACCCATAAGCCATCACCAATGCCATTGACTTCGCCAAAACCCGGCTTGGCCGATAAGGGGACGGTGTTAACATAATCGACCACAATGCGTTGCCTTGCCAAGGTGGTGTCTTCACTGTCCTGATAGGCGCGCAAGGAAGCCGATGCCATTTGGCGCAATTTATCGCGCGTGCCATTGGTGCGGCCTTCGGGCGAATGGCGGTATTTTTCGATTTGGGTGGCCAGGGTGCTGCCGCCGGCACTGCGTTTTTCTGGCTGTAAGCTGTGGCGCAATTGGTCGAACACGGCCTTGCTGAAGCGCTCCCATTCGACGGCGGGGTTGCGCTTGGGGTAAGTTGGATCAAGTAATTCACGATTTTCAATAAATAACAACGATTGCACCAGTAGCGGCGGCATGGCTTTGAAGTCGCTAAAAATCCGTTCCGGAAAGCTGGATTTAAACAATAAATCCTGGCGGCAATCGCTAATTTGCAAACCGACCTGGGTTTTTTCGTGGTAAGGCGCAAACGCACCGCGATCGATTAAATCCAACATGCCCGGCGACATGCGCGCCTGCTGCACGATGGCATAATCACGGCTTTTTAAACGCTGCAAAAAGGTGGGCATATTGGCATAGCCCAAGCGCTCATCGTAAGGGCTTTCTTGCGGAAAACGCATCGCCGTGCTCGGCCCGGCTTCCACTTTATAACGCGCCTTGGCCGCCAGACGATGGAAAAAATCGGCTTGAAATTCGGCCTCCCGGCTTTCATGCCACAACCAATTGGCGGCAAAACCCAGCCCCACCAGCACGATCAACCAAAACAAATATTTGAAAATGCGCCAAAAAGGCCATTTTTTGACTGGTTTGGCTGGTTCAGGTGGTTTGATGGGTGCGGCTGGCTTGCCTGTCGGGCTGGCTTGCGCTGCCAGGTTTTGCTCTGGCGGTAGCGGGTGCGATGCGGTCGCAGGCGCAGGTGCATTACGCAGTATGGGCGCAACAGGTTTGTGCACGTGCGGCTGCGGATGGGCGTGCGGCTGTGGGTGGGCGTGCGGCTGTGGGTGGGCATGCTCATGTGGGTGTGGGTGCGCCCAGGCGGGCGGCGGGCCGTGCTTTTTGCGCCGACCATAGGCAAACGCTGCCGCACGCGCGCCCAATTTGCGAATCGCATGCAAGGCTGCTTTGGGTCGTCGCCAACGCACATTTTCAGTCATCACGCCAACCCTTTAACTTGGCAACAAGGTATACTCGGCTTGCAACTGATCCAGCGTCGCCAACATCACAGCGAATGCATCGGCAACCTGATCCGGCTCCCCTTTCACACCCAGCTCGATATGCGCGCGCTGCTGTTGGTTTTGCACAGCGGGCAGGCTATAAACTTTCACCCGTGGGTATTGGGCTTCAATTTGTTCCATCGTTGGTGCCAATACCGATTCGGCCATGCCATAGACCAATAATGCGCGCTCAGCCCAGGCGGTTTGGTGGAACGATGCCGAATAATTCGTATCGAGCACCCATTCCATCATGGGGCCGGCCATTTCGGGAAAACCCGGCAAAAAGTAATGCGAACGCACCGAAAAACCAGGGATTTTATTGAAAGCGTTGGGAATAATGGCGGCACCTGCGGGAAACTCGCCCATTTTTAAACGCTGCAGGTGATCCGGCCGCGATAAATCGGGCTGCAAACCTTCAGCCAACATCAAATCGCTAATGCGCTCCTGGATTTTACGCTTCGCTTCTTGGTGCAAGACCAATTCCACCCCCAAGGCAGCGGCTGCGCATTGGCGCGTATGGTCGTCAGGGGTTGCACCAATGCCGCCGCAACAAAATACGATATCATCGCTGGCAAAACTGCGCCGTAAGGTGGCGGTAATGCGGCTGGGCTGGTCACCAATGATTTCAACCCAATCCAATTGCAAACCACGCGCTTTCAATAATGCAATTAATTTGGGGATATGCTTATCCGTGCGCTTGCCGGATAAAATTTCATCGCCAATAATAATCAAACCAATTGCCATTTCACATCCTTTTAATCGGTATCAGTCAATTTTGTGACTATTGAGTCCATAGAATGACGATGGACGGGTGATCGCTTTTCAAATTGACTATGCGGGACACATAATATCGCCTTTATCGGCAAGGTTACCACCGTCAAGGCTCCACCCGGCCATAAACTGGCAGGAAAATTGCCAATCACATTGCCAACGATGCCAATCACCAACAAAGGCTGCCGATATTGTGCCAAAATGGCTTGCTACTTTATGCCCGCTTCCCCATTCCCAGGGCACGCGCCAGCCGCACCAGACCCAACCATTGCTGCGCCCAAAACCCCTGCCCATAATCCACACCCTCGGCGCGCCCTTGGTCGGGCACAGGCAATTGATCGCGCACACCGGTGGCGGCAAATTCGGTGCTGAAATTGGCACTGCGAAAAAGCATATCCCAGATCGGAAACAACACCGCAAAATTACACCCACCCAGCGAGCCAGCCCCTTGCGATTCATGGCCCAAACCAATCGCATGATGGGTGCGGTGGTAGCGTGGCGATACCAATAAGCGTTCGCCCCAGCGCCCAAAATGCAGGCGAATATTGGCATGCTGCAAGCTTTGCAAAGCCCGCGACAAAGACACCAATAACACATATTGACTCGGTGCCACCCCCAGTAGAATGGCGATCACGCCCATATAAACATCACGCAACAGATCATCCAGTAAATGATTGCGATTATCGCTCCATAAATTCATGTCGCGCTGGCTATGGTGCAAGCTGTGCAAGGCCCACCACCAATTAAAATGATGTTCCGCCCTATGATACCAGTAATCAAAAAAATCCAACACCACCAAATAAAGGAAGAAACTGGTCAATGGCCCCATACCGGGCCACAGGCTTTCCAAATTAAAGGTTTGCAAGCCGCGTAGATGCCATTGCGCCAGCAGGTGGTCGAGCACCGGGTCGAGTGCGAAAAAGATGGCGAGGGAAAATAAGCCCAGGCGATGCAGGGCGGTATAGATAAAATCGTTCCAGCGCGCGTGCGGGTCAGCCAGCACTTGCACCGGTCGCCAGGCTTCGAGCGGGCGCAACACGATATATAACAGGGTCAGTTCAATCACCCCGACCATGAACCATTCGGTACCTTCAAAGGCAGATTCGGTAAATTCGCCCAGGCCAAAGCGAAAAACCACGGGCAAGACCATGCTTTCAAACAACCATGCTTGCACCATGGCAAACCATTCAACCAGGGTCTCAATCATGATGTTCCCGTAAAGTGGCAAAACAAAAGCCTTTTTGCTGCAATCCGTTAATCAAGGGGGCGAGATTGGCTGGTGCCCATGGGTCTTGGCGCGACCAAATGCCCATATGTGCCATGATGATATCGCCATCGCGCAGGTCGCGCAGCATGCGCTGCAGCAAGACCGCATTCGGAAATTTAGCGGAAGGCAATTCATCGCCAGAAAATCCGGCTGGCGACCAGCCAATATGCCGATAACCGCAGGCCGTGGCCGCCTGTCTGGCTTTGGCGGTCACGCGTCCGGCGGGGGCGCGCCAAATCGGGTCGAGTTTGCGCCCGGTAAGTTCAAAAAAGCGTTGATCGACGCGGCGCAGTTGCTGGCAATATTGCTCCGCACTCAAGGCAGCGCTTTGCCCGGCGTGCGCACCGAACTGGAATTTGACCTTGATTTTACCGTCCGGTTGGTCACCTTGCGCCACAATATGGTCAAACGTATGGCTGCCGAAAGCATGGCCTTCGGCCACCCGCTCGCGCCAGTAATTGGACCAGGCCGGGTCGAGTGAATAATCACCCTGCACGGTTTTTTCATTCGCCAGAAAAAACGTGGCTTTTACATGGTAGCGTTTCAGGGTATCGGCAATCAGTTGTGCTTGCGATTGGCTACCCGTATCAAAACTCAAATACAGCGTACCCCGGCAAGCTTGCGCCATGCTGATTGCGGGCAAGCACAGTATTCCAAACCAAGCCAGCCAGCCCAGGCATGGGATCATGCGCCTGGCCATGCGGGTGGGTGCCAGGCCCGGTGCCTGGCCCACTTTAGCGATGCGGCGCATGATTGAAAAAATACACGCCGTGCGGCGAACGGCCGACGGGGATCAATTTAATGACGCGCCGACTGGCCACATCAATCACCGCCACTTTTTTAATCCAGCGCAATGTGGCCCAGATGGTTTTTCCATCAGCCGTAACCTCCATACAATCCGGCCCACCGGGAACGGGTATGGTGCCGACGTTTTCCAGGGTTTGCTGATCGATAATATTGATGGTATTGGAAACGCGATTGGATACCAGAACATGCCGCCCGTCACCCAAAGCGCGGAAATTATGCGTGCCCTTGCCCGCTTTAATGCGTTTGATAATTTTTTGTGTGCGCCAATCGATGACTTCGACCACATCACTGCCCATAATCCCCACCAACAGGTATTTGTTATCGGGCGTCATGCTGATGCCTGCGGGCAAACTGCCCACTGCCATGGTCCATTTAATTTCTTGCGTCGCCAAATCAATCGCGCTAACCTTATCATTGCCCTGCTGGGTGACAAACACCGTACTACTCTGGGCATCAAATGCCATATGGCTGGGCAATTGCGCCAGCGGCACGCGCTTGACCAGAACCGGGGTTTTGCCCTCAAAACGATAAAAGTCCACCCGATCCAGTTGTAGCGCATTGACCACAAACCATTTTTGATCGGGTGAAAAGCCAATTTGATAGGGATCGAGTATCCCTTTGATATGCCGTTGAATCTTGCCGCTTTTGGGATCGAGTAAAAGTAATTCATTGCCCACCGAACTGGCAACAATCAATGAGGTATTGTCTGGCGTAACCATTAAATGGTGCGGCTCTTTACCCACCGGGAAAGAGCCAATCTTCTGATACGTGACCGAATCCAGCAAGGTGACAGTCGCATCACGTGAATTCAACACCACCACGACAGCAGCGTTGGCAGGTGCCAAAGTCAATCCGCAACCAAACCAAAGGACAAAAAAACCAGCTAACAACAAAGAAGCACGACGCCACATGACGATCAATTCGAGATTCAAAAATGGTATTCTACCGTGCATTGTGCTGCACTCCCCCTTAAAACCAGAATCCAGATCAAAACTTGTCGATATTTTGCCGTTTTTTTGGGAATAAGGCGGCAAGCGCGAGAAACTGCGTGCGCTGCCGCCCAAGCTTTTCATTTCAATAACGACTATTGCGCCGCAGATTAAGCCTCAGACACGCCATTCTTGGCATCGCGCCGATTGGCCAGAATCGAGCTGACAAAAGCGGCCACAATCAAGGCTCCGCCCAACAAGCCGGTGACTGCCTCCGAAATATGCACGCTGGCCCCCACCAACATTAAAATCGCCAAGGCACCGATGGCCCAAAATGCGCCATGTTCCAGATAGCGAAATTCCGTCAAGGTGCCACGGTCAACCAATAACAGGGTAAAACTACGCACAAACATGGCACCCGCACCCAAACCGAGGGCGATAATCATTAAATTATTGGTCAGTGCGAATGCACCAATCACACCATCGAAAGAAAAGCTGGCATCGATCAATTCAAGGTATAAAAACCCGGCAACACCTTGTTTTACCACATGCGCGCCACCCTCAGCTTCACCACCCAACAAAGCCGCCAAGCCTTTTGCCAACACAAAGGTCACCAAGCCCCAGATACCCGCCACCACAAAACCGGCGCGTGCGGCCTCAGGCACATAATGGGCCACCACTAACAAAACAATCAAGGTCAACGCCGCTTCAATCGCTTCCATTTGCCCCAGACGCGTCAAGGGTTTTTCAATCAATTCCAACCAATGCTCAGTTTTATGTTTTGCCACAAAGAAACTAAAAAATACCATCAGCAAAAACGCGCCACCGAAAGCCGCAATTTGATGATGCGCCGAGGCTAAAATGTCTTTGTATTCGTCCGCATGGTTAAAGGCTAAATCCAGTACTTTGAGCGGGCCAATCTCACCTGCCACGCCAACAATGGCCAACGGGAACACCAAACGCATACCAAACACCGCAATCAGGATGCCCCACACCAGGAAGCGCTTACGCCACACTTCATCCCAATCTTTCAAAATACCCGCATTGACCACTGCATTATCAAACGATAACGATGTTTCAAGAACGGTCAAAAATATTACCGTAACGGCTGCCGCAACGCCGCCAACAAAAAAAGCGGCAATGACGGCAGCAATGCAAAACACAAACGAGCCAGTAAAGTAAGAGAGCGATGATTTCATATAGCAAACCTAAAAAAAAGGGGCAAGCGAACTTGCCCCAAAAGTGGGCGGTAGACACCATGGCAATGTCCACTACGACACACTGCCATGACCCGAGATTTGAGCACACACTACGGCAAACGACACCGTAGAGTTTGACCAAAACTCCGATTGATGCATAATAGACGATGTCCACGCAAGAAAAAAGCGAATATAACAGAAGCCTTTGTTCGAGAAAACAGAACCATGAAATCATCAAACATAAATTTACACCACTTATATTACTTTTGGGTAGTTGCCAAAGAGGGAAGTATGACCCGTGCTGCCGAGCGGCTGGGCTTGGCGGTGCAAACCATCAGCACCCAATTGACCAATCTCGAAAAAAGTATGGGGAAGTCGCTGCTGACGCAACAAGGTAGACGCCTCGTGCTAACCGATGGTGGCCGCACCATGATGGCGTATGCGGATCAAATTTTTTTGCTGACCGAACAAATGCAAGACGCCCTGCAAAATATCCATACCGTGCCGCGTTTGCACTTGACGGTAGGCATTTCCGACGTAGTGCCCAAACTATTGGCGTATCGGCTACTGGAACCGATTTGGACAGTAGAGCAACCGATACGCTTAATTTGCAATGAAGGCAAATATGAATCCTTGTTAGCCGACTTGGCCTTGCACAAGCTCGATTTGGTGCTCACTGACCGGCCGCCCCCGTCCAGCGGTGGCCTACGCCTGTTTGGCCATAGCCTTGGCATCTATGAAATCAGCCTGTATGGCAGTGGCGATCTGGTCAGCCAGTTCCAGCCGAATTTCCCTCAAAGCTTGCAAGGCGCGCCACTGCTATTACCAACCCGCATTAACGCTTTGCGCACTCGCCTTGACCAATGGTTTGACAGCGAGCAAATTCGCCCCGATATTGTCGGTGAATTTCAGGATAGCGCCTTGCAAAACACTTTTGGCCGTAGCGGAATTGGCATGTTTCCGGCACCAACCGTTTTAGCAGCCGATATTTTGTCCCAGTTTGGTGCATATCCGGTAGGAGAAATCAGTAGTGTGCGAGAAGAATTCTTTGCCATTTCAAACGAAAGAAAAATTCAACATCCGGCACTGGAAAAATTATTGGTGCTCAATACGGCCAAGACAACCAATCCGAAGAAGTCTTAGGCCCGACTTTACCGTACCAGAGCTTTAATAATTGGCCATTGGCGGCGCGAAATCGGCAGCCGCTCGGCCACATCACGCACAATGACTTGCCAACTTTCCTGGCTTTTGTCACCATTTTCAGCCAGGCCGCGCTCCACGCCCACAATCGCCGCACGGGAAACCAGCGCATTGCGATGCACACGCACAAAGGTGTCACTCAATTCTTCTTCAATTGAGACCAATGAATCTTCAATCAAAAATTCACGCTCTTTACTACGCAGCGTGACGTATTTTTGCTCGGCCCGCAAATATAACACCGCGCTCACGGGCACCAGCAGCAATCGGCCGCGCTCCTGTACCGAGAAATGCTGTCGTTGCAAGTGCAAACTGCTGGCCAGTGCTGCCATGGCACTCGCCGCAGGAGCCAGCGACTCGGCCGCCGAATTGGCTACATTACTGTCTGACAGCGGCTTGCTTTGGGTATGCTGTGTCTTTTGCCACACCTGTTGTTGCACCCGCTCCAAAGCTTGCGCCAAACGGCTGGCCCGTACTGGCTTTAACAAATAATCAAGCGCATGCACTTCAAACGCTTTCAAGGCGTATTCATCAAAAGCAGTCACAAAAATCAAGGCAGCAGGACTGGCCTGACGTACCAAATGCCCCGCCAGTTCAATACCATCCATGCCCGGCATTTGTACATCCAGCAATACCACATCAGGATTCAAGTCCAAAATCTGCGGCAAGGCTTGCATGCCGTTTTCCGCTTCGCCTATCACTTGGTGCGGCATATCGCCAGCGATATCGCCCAAAATTGTGCGCAAACGGGCGCGTGCGGGTGCTTCATCATCCACCAAAAACACCTGTAGGCAAGGCTTTGGATTCATTTTTTCCTTTCTGCCGTTGCCAATTTCACATAGGGAAAGCGCAACCGGACTTCAAACTGATCTTCGACCGGGCCATAGCTTAACTGCGCTTCCACGTCATACAGCAAGGCCAGCCGTTCTTGAATATTTAATAATGCCATTTGATTACCACCACTACGACGCGTCTCGTCGGGCAAAGGATTGGTTACCACGATTTCAATCCGGTCAATCGAACGCGACAGGCATATTTTAATCAATCCCGGGCCAGTACTGCGTTCTACGCCGTAATACACCGCATTTTCAAGCAAAGGTTGCAACAATAAAATCGGGACTTGAGCACGTTTCAACAATAGATCGGTAATATTATTCAATTGCCATTGCACTTGCAGGCGTTCACCGAGGCGAATTTTTTCAATCGACAAATATTGCCGACACAAATGCACTTCTTCGCCCAGACTGCAGAGATTGCGGGTATCGCGCATCAAGACCCGAAACAAATCGGCCAGATCTTCCAGAGTGGTTTCGGCACGCAGGGGTTCGGTGCGAATCAAAGATAATACGGCATTGAGGCTGTTAAACAAAAAATGCGGTCGAATCCGCGCCTGCAAGGCTTGTAAGCGCGCCTCGGACAAGGCAGGTGAAAACGCGCGCGTGCGCAATTCAAAATAGTGTTGCAATACCAAACCAAGCAGCCCTGATAGCAACAACGCATTACCCACTGTAACGCGCGGAAAGCTATTCACAAACCAATCCAGGCCGAGCATGAAACGCATCATCGCGCCCACCAGCAGCATGGGCACCAAAGCGCACAAACAGCGTTGCATCCAGGGCGAGGCCATACCAGCGCGCCATACCAGTGCACGGCGCAAGCCACACAAGCCAAGCAGTGACAAAAGGATAGCCCATTCCAACACGGTTGCCAATTCGATAAAATCCAGGAATCCGGCGCGCCAACTGCTCGCTTGCACCAACACCACCAGCAAAACCGAAAAGTTAACGCCCAGCAAAACCCGCACCATGACGCCAATGCGGCAACAATCAGGCATCACATCCATATGGCTTGGCGCTTTGCCCGTTGTTTTGCTCATTGTTTTATTTAGCGCAGGGTTTGACATAAAAATTCCATAAGTTGACCAAAAATTCGAGCACAACCAAACCACTTCCACCCCATATTCCACCTATAATGACAGCCATCATTCATCCTGCTTAAACTCTCGCCATGACATCTCCCACCTCTCCCACATCTCAACTCGCTCAAAAAAGTAATGCCTGGTCAGCGCGCTTCTCGGAACCGGTATCGGATTTGGTAAAACGCTATACCGCATCGGTCTCGTTTGATCAGCGCCTGGCTTTATTCGACATTCAAGGTTCGCTCGCGCATGCCGAGATGCTACAGGCCCAAAATATTATCAGCGCTACCGATTATGCCGATATTTGCCGTGGTATGGCGCAAATCCAGGCAGAAATTGAAGCGGGCACCTTCGTTTGGTTGCTTGATTTGGAAGACGTACACTTGAATATTGAAAAACGCCTGACTGAACTGGTGGGTGATGCAGGCAAGCGCTTGCATACCGGGCGCTCCCGCAATGACCAGGTGGCGACCGATATTCGGCTGTTTTTACGCACCGCCTGCGATGAAATTGTGACCTTGTTAAACGCCCTGCGCGCAGCCTTACTCAACTTGGCCGAACAACATATAGAAACCATCATGCCCGGTTTTACCCATTTGCAAGTGGCCCAGCCCATTACTTTTGCGCACCATTTATTGGCCTATATTGAAATGTTTGGGCGCGATACCGAGCGCATGCAAGATTGCAGAAAGCGGATTAATCGCCTTCCGCTCGGTGCTGCGGCCCTGGCGGGCACCACTTTCCCGATTGATCGCTTACGCGTGGCACGCACCCTGGGTTTTGATGATGTTTGTCATAATTCCCTCGACGCGGTGTCAGACCGCGATTTTGCGATTGAATTTTGTGCCGCCAGCGCCCTGGTGATGACACATATCTCGCGTTTTTCCGAAGAACTGGTGTTGTGGATGAGCCCCCGGGTTGGCTTTATTGATATTGCAGATCGCTTTTGCACCGGATCATCGATCATGCCACAAAAGAAAAACCCCGATGTTCCTGAATTGGCAAGAGGCAAAACCGGGCGCGTGGTTGGTCATCTGATGGCCTTGCTGACGCTGATGAAGGGGCAACCTCTGGCTTACAACAAAGACAACCAGGAAGATAAAGAACCTTTGTTTGATAGCGTCGATACCCTGGTCGATACACTACGTATTTTTGCCGATATGGCCAGTGGTATTCGGGTTAAACCGGAAGCCATGCGCAGCGCGGCCTTCCAGGGCTATGCCACCGCCACCGATTTGGCCGACTATCTGGTGAAAAAAGGCTTGCCATTTCGTGACGCGCATGAAGCGGTTGCGCACGCGGTACGCCATTGCGTCGATCTGGGTTGCGATTTAAGTGAGTTGACTTTGGCGCAGTTGCAACAGTTTTCGCCTTTAATTGCAACTGATATTTTCTCAGTGCTAACGCTCGATGGCTCGGTGGCTGCGCGCGACCATATCGGTGGCACAGCCCCCAAACAGATTCGTTTGGCCATGATCCGGGTACGCCAACAATTGGAATCGAGCAAAACAGGTGGCTAATCAGGCCCAGAACCAGCCCGTTGCTGTACTTTTAGCCAAATATCGCGCTTGCTTGCTTCGCTCGCGCTACCCCAGGCGATAATTTCATCCATGCTGCGAAAGCATCCCTCACACCAGGCGGTGTTGGGATGCTTGGCAGGAAGCATTTTGCAGACGCCACAACATGGCGACGGAAACGGCCCCTTATATGCATCTACATCAAATTCCGTTACACTACTCACAATACGCAATCCTTCACAGGCAAAGACAAACTATTTTTAAATAAATCGCCAAACAATGTATTATCTGGTCAACATCTTCTTCAACGCGCAATTTTAGCTATGGCATGATATAACCCATGGATCAATCTACTACGCCCACCAAAGCAGTCTTCACTATCGATATTCGCTGGCTCTTGGTCGCATGTAGCTTTCTTCTAATCGCGTCACTATCATTCATAACAATTACACAATACAATGAAATTCGGCAAGAAACTATTGACGATGCCCAAAAAGATGCCAATATTGCTGCACTGGCCCTGGCCGAATTTACCCAACACATCATCCAAACCAGTGATCAAATTACCCTGATTTTACAGGAGCGCTTTAAAAATCAGGGTAAGCAACTTGATATGCAGGGATATTTACAAGCCAGCGGCGTCATTTTAACCCCTTATACCTCAATTACTTTACTCGATGGCAATGGTGCTATCATTTCATCCAATTTAGCGATCAAAAACACCGATTTTACCCAACTTGAATCGGTACAATACCATCTTAATCCAAGTTCAGATCGCACCAGATCATTTTATATTTCACGTCCGGTCAAAAACCCGGTTTCCGGCAAATGGGAAGTTCAATTTACCCGGCGTGTGCTGGACCGACAAGGGAAAATCATCGGCGTTGTCATGGTTGGGATTGATTTACGCAACTTCCATCATTACTACGATCAAACCCATCTCAATGCGCATGATTCGATGACTTTGGTGGGAGACGACGGCATCATCCGCACCCGCAAATCAGGCATCGAAACGTCGTTCAACAAAAATATTACCCATACTAAACTGTATTCAAACATGGTGCGCGAACAAAATGGTGCCCTGACCACGGTGAGCACCATTGATGGCCGTACTCGCTTTTATGCCTTCCGCAAGCTGGCCAACTACCCGATCTTTACCGTGGTCGGGATTGATAGCGACGATAGCTTTGCACTCGCAAAAAAACGTGAAAAAACCAATCTGCGCTTGCTGGTTTTGGCCATCGTTGCCACCGTCTTATTCACTGGCATCCTGATTTTTTACATTAATCGCCTACAAAAACAACGCGTCGATACCAGCCCGACCATCTACAGCGAACACCCGGCCTTATCCCGAGCCAACTTACCTGTCAACTACGCCCGGGAACATTTGCAAGCCGTGTGGCAAAATGCGCCCGAAGCCATGCTCACCACCGATGCACAATATTGCATCGAAACCCTCAATCCGGCCACAGGTGCGCTGTTTGGCACTGCCAATTTACCGGGCCAAAGCTTGCAAAAACTCGTGCCCTGGCTTGCTGCACCCAAAATTGGCACGACCAACCCGGACATCAATACCCAGGTTGAATGCATACGCCATGATGGCAGCCGATTTTCTGCCGAACTCACGATTAATTCTTTTCACGTTGGTACTGAGAAAAAGTTCATCGCCATCTTGCGTGATACCAGCGAGCGAAAAGGAGGAGAACAAAACAAAACCAATTTTGTTTCTGCAGTCAGCGATGAATTACGCGCCCCACTGAAGGCAATTCGTTATGCGATTAGTACCACACTGAGGCATCATGCGGAATCGTTACCAGAATCAATTCAAAACATGTTGCAAATCGCCAATCAAAATGGGGAACTACTGACCGATTTAATCAACGATCTGCTGGACATCCATGAGCTTGAAGCCCATTGCATGCAATTCAACTTTGCGACTTGGCCCTTGGTCAGTATCTTGAACAAGGCGGTTAGCGCCAATGCGGCGTTTGCCAAAGAGTATGGGGTTGCCCTGAATTTGCATAGTACGATCCCTGAATGCAGTCTGAGGGTTGATCAAGAGCGTTTTTTGCAAATTATGCATAATCTATTAACCAATGCCTGCAAATTCTCCAGCCGCAACAGCTCAGTGTCGATTCAAGCCCATGTTATCACTGCAACCAGAGTACGCATTGCCGTGATTGACCGGGGAATCGGCATTAGCGACGATTTCCGCCCCCGCTTGTTTGAAAAATTTGCCCAGGCCCAAGGGCATGCGCCGGGTTCAAAAACTGGCACCGGTTTGGGATTAAGCATTGCCAAATCGCTAGCCGAACATATGGGCGGTGAAAACGGCTTTCATTCGGTGCCCGGCCAAGGCAGTACGTTTTTTATTGAACTCGATAGCATTCCGGTTGGCACTTTAACTACTTTAACTACCTGAAACGGCTTAAAATATCGAGCGCGCTGTCAAGGTGGTAAATCGCTCCAGGGCATAGGTGCCAGCCAGTGAATTGCCGGTATTGTCCAAACCGGGAGACCATACCGCCACCGCCAATTCG
>CAMBDR010000024.1 GCA_945864765.1 Janthinobacterium lividum
GACCTCGACCACGCACGTCTTTGATCAAATGAGGGTACTGCGCCTCCAGATCCAGTAAGCAGGTTCGTACCATGATCTCTCGACGTTGAATATCTTTTTGCAGGCTGTCATTAGACCAATACTGTTCAATTGCGGCTTTGGCCGACACAAATGCCAGCGTATTGCCACGGAACGTACCATTGTCTTCGGCCGGCATCCATTTATCATACTCAGGAGCAATCAACAACAGCGAAAACGGCAAGCCATAGCCACTCAACGATTTGGAGAGACAAATTAGATCAGGTTGAATGTGCGCAGACTCAAAACTGAAAAACTGCCCGGTACGACCACAACCAGCCTGAATATCATCAATGATCAGAAAGATGCCATATTCGCGCGTCAGCTCGCGCAATTCCCGCAACCATTCGTTGGATGCCACATTGATGCCGCCCTCGCCTTGCACGGTTTCCAGAATGACCGCCGCAGGTAAATCAATTCCAGAACTGTTATCTTCCAACAAACGGCGCAGATACGACATGGTGTTGAATTCTTCGCCCATATATCCATCGTAAGGCAGACGCGAAACGTGCGAGTCTTGCACGTCCTGGCGATGATAGCGATTACCAGTCAAACCCAGTGAAGTGCCCGACATGCCATGAAAGCCGTTGGTAAAAGCCATGACATTTTTTCGTTTGGTAAGCTTGCGTGCCAATTTGATAGCTGATTCAACAACACTGGTACCAGTGGGGCCAGTAAATTGCAGGCGGTAATCCATTTTTCGGGGCTTCAAAATATTTTGAAAAAATACATTAATAAAATCGCCCTTGGCCACGGTATGCATATCCAGTGCGGCCTGAATACCATCAGATTCGAGGTAATTTACCAGCGCATTCTTCAGATTTACCGGATTATGTCCATAATTAACTGAACCAGCACAGCTCAGGAAATCGATATAGCGATTTCCCTCCGTATCATATAAATAACTGCCACGCGCCTGAGCAATTTCCATCGGGAAGCGGCGGCAATATGAGCGCACGGTTGATTCATGCTCTACATAAACAGAATTCTTTGGCATTTTTAACTCCTTCATTTAAATTAGATTAAGAAATCGTACCAACTAAGGGTAGCGGCTAATACGACTGATTTAACTCAATCATCCATGCACATTGTTTATGCTGGTTTATTGCCAGACGCAAATAATTGGTGGTTGAGTGAACTATATATTTCTTTGGCCCGTAAGGCCAGCAAACTGAATGAGCCCGCATCGCCATAGCCATGCGAAGATTCGCACAAACCATTCATGAACACCGGCGGCAAACTTTCACCCTCCTTTGGCAGTAGGCGATAATCGCGAGCAATGTGTAATACATCATTGGGATTGACGGCTAATTTCGGATAAAGTTCATTTAAAATAGCCGGGCAACGCTCATCGGACTCGCCTGTTCCCAGATTACGGAAACCCGTGGCCAAAACGATGGCATCAATGTTTTCCAGTTTCTGCTCGACATGCAGATTATTTTCCTCGATCACGAGTTGCATACGACCATCAGCTTGTGACTGACAGGATAAAATATCGCTGGACGAGTGAATCCGAATGCGTTCTGCCTGTCGCAATTTGTCTTCATACATCGTCGCATACAGGTGCGTAATCACATCCTTGTCCACGGAAGAATAATTCGTATTATGTAAATGCCGGTTAATACGCTTCTTGCCTTCATCGGGAAGATTATAGTAATAGTCAACGAATTCAGGGAAATACACATGTTCACTGAATTGGCTGGTGTCTTTCAGGCGATAACCATAACCGCGCATGACGTTACTGACTATGGCGTTGGGGAAGCGCCCGCGTAAATCCAGAACCAGTTCGGCGGCACTTTGACTGCCGCCAATAACGGAAATATGTTGGAGCGGTGCTTCGGCGTCAAGTGCATTCACCCGTGACATGAATTGTGTCAGGTGAAATACCCGGCGCGCATCCGTCCCTTCAAAGAGCTGCGGTATCAGCGGAGTGCGCCCTGGTGCAACCACCACACTACGTGCGCGGTAGTATTCCCCTTGATCGGTCGTAATAAGAAACAGGTTTTTATCCTGCGGATCGCGCTCCAGTTTTTTGACGCCACAGTTATAACGAACCCTGTCAGAAAAGAAATCTGCGACCCAAGTCACATATTGTGCATACTCATAGCGAAAAGGAAATTCAAGACCCAGATTAAGGTGTTCAAACAGACGATTATTTTCAACCAAGAAATTCATGAACGTATAACGGCTACGCGGATTACGTGGAGTTACCAAATCGCGACAAGGATGATTCTGAATATCCGAAGTCGGCAACATCATTTCTGGCTGCCAGCCAGGCTCGGCCCGACGCTCAAGAAACAGATTCGTTCCCTTGAAATCAAATTCCTCCAAAGCAATTGCCAAAGAAATATTTGCAGGACCGAAACCAATACCAATCAAATCATAAATTTGCATTTTATTTTCCCGTGTTTTTAATAATAAACTGGTTCAGACTACCGTTACGTGTCCGACGTAATCCCAGCATTTAATTTTACGTGCATCAAATTCAAGAAATTCATGAATTCTGACAATAACCTTTTCACCGGATGATTTCTTGGTATATTCAGCTCGCACTTCGGCTCCAATTGTTTGCCCTGAAACCAGCCGGAGTTTCTTTTCCAAATGATAATTACTCAGATCTGCATAACGCAATTCCAGAAATGCCCTCAGGTTCTCTGCACCCACAATAGTCAGGTCGTTGTAATGAACCACGACATCGTCGGTAAAACATGACATGATTTTCGGCAATTCCAAGGTATTAAACTTGGTGGCGATTTCCGTCAATAACGATTGATAAAGCTCAAATGCATCCATCTTTTATTATCCAGTCAAATTCATTCCGGCTTCAAATAAAGCCCAATACCGCAACAGGTAATTAACCTGCGCAACCACATTCAATCATGCGCCCTTCCTGGGCTTTTTCGCCTTCAGTCGCATAGCCATCACGCTTCCACCAGTCCAGTCCACCGATCAGTTCACGTACAGAAAAACCCAGTGATAACATTTTCATGGCTGTCTTGGTGGACGCATTGCAACCAATCCCATCGCAATAAGTCACGTACACTGCCGATTTATCAAGATGCGCCAGCGAATCCTGGGAAATCGAGCGATGCGGGATATTGATTGCAAATGGAATATGATCTACTGCATAAGCACTCGTACTACGACCATCGACAACAATGATCTTTTGTCCTTCTTTCAATCCCACATACAAATCCCACGAGTCGATTTCATAGGCAAGTTTTTCTTGATAAAAAGCGAGTTGCTGAATAGACATATTTCTCTCCTTACGTTGGTTTTAAAACAGATAAAATTTCTTGAACGGCTTGTCGCGCCACTTGCAACTTACCGAAATAAAGACAAAAATCATGGGGCAAATCATTGAATTGAACATGCTTCACACTCACGCTGTTTGCCCGCATCAATGCAAGCCACGCTAGCCCTTCGTCCAACAAAACATCGCATCCAGCGCTCACCAATGTACACGGCAAGATGGCTTGCATGTCGGTACCATGAAGGTTAAATGGATCAAAACTGTGCTGCATGAAATAAGGTTGCAAAAATGATTTGAAGCGACGCATTGCCCAAGTATCCAGGAAATACCCTGCACCATAATCATGATACGATTGGCGTTCCTGATGTAAATCCAGTACTGGATATAACAGCAACAGATGGGAAAATCGCTGCGGCAACAGCCGGGTGGCGATATACAGCGCAAGCAAACCTCCTACACTGTCACCTGCCAACAAAATCGGCCTTGAATCACCGTTTTCGATAGTTGCAACAATATCGGCCAATAACTGCTTGATGGAATCAGCGATCTCGTGTTCCGGCATCTTCAGATAATCAAACGCTTCGACCGTGGTTCCCAATTCATTGCTGATAAATTGCAACAACGGCGAGAACGTGGCCGTGCTGTAATACACCATGCCACCACCATGAATATAGAACACCCGCATTGGTCCTTCACTGGCATCGGCCAGCGCTTGAGGATGAAAAGTCTTGGCATGGCTGCCTGCTGACACCGGATTCTCTACACTGCTTCCGCTGGCAAAACGAGCAATCCATCGTTCTGCACTGGTTCGATCAGCAGCTAAATCCTGCACGTCCTTACTGGCTCCCATGATCTTGCGCGCCGCTGCCAGACGACGGAAGTCACCATGTAAAGCATTCACGGTCAATTGCATGACACCACCCTTTCAAATCCGCTCGCCGCGACCCGAAACAACGTAAAGGTATTCTGTCCACCCTCGCCTTGAGCATCAAAGTACAAAGGGCCAAGCACCGTGTTCCACGGCCCAGCACCAGGTTCGATGCCAGCGGTGGCAATTGCCACTTGCATGGCCGCAATGGTTTCCCAGAAATAGCAACCTGGCTCATGGCCAAATTCTTCAATAAATGCAGCCGCCATCCACTCCGCTGCGTCACCTGTCGGGCGCGGCACTATGCCAACCACAAATACTTCGCCGGGGTAAGCTCGTGCGGGAGCAAGCATATCCGGTGCCAACGCATCATCGGTAAGTACCACCGGGTTGTCTACATCACGCTGCATGGCCAGAAATTTGATGGTATTACTGCAATTACCAATATACAGCACGCAAGCTCGGGAGCCCGCAGGCACATCATGCACCATCGGCATGGCCATCGCCATGCTACGTCCATGCACCGAGCCATCATGTTCAATCCGGACAATATGCAATCCTTGCTCCTGGCAAAATCCGGCAACTGCTTGCGCATACGCATCGTCATGCGCACAAATCCGATAGGTCGTGGCATGCCGTGCCAAATGGCGGGCCGTGGCCGCAGGCAAATACAATGGCAGTGCGGCCATAGCATAAATTGGTGCTGCGGCATCGGCCGCCGCCGAGGCAAAATGTCCAATTACAGCATGAGGTCGATCAAGTACGATCTGCTGCGCAATCGTGGCTGCCAGTGTCGCATCCGCGCCGTCGTTGTAACGGGTCAGAGTCACGTTTATGCCCTTGGCTGCGGCATAAAGCTCAAACACGGCGCACGCTCGCTTGAATGTCACGCTGTGTACCGAACGCGCTTCATCCAGGCAAGCCACCAGAGCCAGATTTACGGTCATCAACACCCCTTTCTTTGCACCAAATCAAGTGCTAATTCAGAAGCAACGGCTGGTATATATTTAGCTCCACGTCCAGAAAAACCAGTCGCCATGCACACGCGCCGATACGGTTCGCACGCTCCAAGCTGTGGCAAAAAATCCTGCGTATAGGCGTCATACCCCATGCGCGTATCCAGCAAGGCCAGCGTGGGTTGCGCCAACAAATGCTGCGCCAGTGCCACATTTTGCTGACCGCTGGCTGCGAGGTCACAAACGAGATGCTCCGGTATTAGCGCATCATGTTGTGTGGCACCACCACAGTAAAAAACATCTGCCCCATCTGGCCTGGCATAGGAACCCGTTACTTCATCGATCAGACAAAACTGCAAGGGCGATGTCGCCTGTTGTTCAATGCAACTAAGTGGGATCGAGCGACTAAACAGTCCGCACTCACCCAACAAAGCGGATGTCGCAGCCCCTGTAGCAAGAACCAGCTGTCTTGCCGCAAGCCGCCCGTCCCTGAGTCGAACAGTAACTTGCTGATCTGATTCACCAATACCAAGGACCGTACTACCCTCAAGCAATGTAGCACCATGATCACGTGCGCCCTGCGCAAACAGACGTGCAGCGAGACGGGTATCCACATGCCCACCACCAGCTTCGTACAACACCAAGCCATTGGCATCCGCCAGATGCCGCACATTGGCAGGCAGCGCAGAGGCGTCCATGACTGCGATGGGATACACCGCATGATCATGTTGTTCCAAGGTCGAGAGAACTGATTCACGATTGGCAGGTTTAACAAAATAATAAATACCGCAGCGTACAAATGGCGAACCAGCCGACAATGACCAGTTTTGCCATTCCAGCACGCCACGCAGGGACCATTGCATGAGTGCAGGTTGAGGATCATAGACGCGAACAATGCCACGCGAATGAGCAGTAGCGCCAGCACCACCAATGACGGCAGACTCGACCAGCGTAACCGCCATGCCGAGACGAGCAGTATGGTAAGCCAACGCAGCTCCCATCAAGCCACCACCGACGATAATCAAGTCCTTCATCCCATCCCTCTTTTTCATGATCCGGCTGAGTTAGTTATGTGCAGCAGCACGCCCGACACGGAAGGTTTCAACGCCATCAGCATTCCACCAGATCGTATAGAAGTGAAATGGCAAGCTGCTGTTATTACGCACAAAATGACGCAAGCCTTGTGGAATGAAAATTTGGTCACCCTTGTTCACGGTGTGCTCTTCCTCACCCAGAACCACAATCGCGGTGCCTTCGATCACCACAAACAATTCATCTTCATCGGACGGTGAATTAATATGGTCGAGCGAATCAGTACCCGGCGCAACGACGCAATAGGCCGAACCAAAAGGCGCGTTGACATTCACCCATGGAAAAGTTCTGACGCCATCAAGGCCATACTCATGCACAAAGGTTTGTTCTTTAATTCGTTTGATTAACAAGGTTTTTCTCCTGAAACGTGGTAGTAAGGGTAATTAATTCCTGCAATGTACGCGGGGCGGCGAGGTCATCCACATATTCGCCCAGATCAACGCCATATTCTTCTGATAAACTCACCAAGATGCCAATGATTGAAATCGAATCCAATCCGAGACTACTCAATTCGGTATCACTGCTCATACTGGCCAGATCTATCGGGCGTGCCAATGTCTCACCAACATGGCGAGCCAAGACCTGTATAATTGCATCATGCATAACTTTTTTCCTTAACAGAGTCAAATACACCAACACTTGACAGGGCGAAGTACTTGGAACCCGATAGTTTCACAGCATCGTTCAAACGGTTGATCAACATTTTTTCATCGGTTTTGCCGGACGAACTGATGGACATGGCAGAAGACCATGCCACCACGCCAGGCAACATGTATTCAGGCAATTGTTGCTGCAAGTAAGCTTCGACATCAAGCGCAATTTGCAAACTCTCGGCCATGACCACCAAGGCGATGACGTGCCGATTATTACGCCGGACAACCGACACTGCGGCCCGCTCCACTCCCGCATGACTCAACGCCAACTGGCGGATTTCACCCAAATGGATGCGCCGACCGTTGATCTTGACTTCGTCGTCACTTCTCTCCTGAAAAACCACATTACCATCGCTGTCCCACGAACAAATATCGCCGGTCCGGTAGTAGCGCACACCATCGACCTCAATCAATACCCGCCCACTTTCTTCCGGCTGATTAAAGTAACCACGCATGACTTGCTCGCCGCCAACCCATAATTCGCCGCTCTTACCGACTTCCTTGATTTCACCATCTTCCCCGACGATTTTAATGGCGACATTACGCAGCGGTTTGCCAATAGGGTAAGAGGTCTTACGTCCCAGATCGACCCGTGCAATTTCGTGCGTCAGGCAGACGATGGTCGCTTCGGTTGGGCCATAGGCATTAATCATGCGAATTTGCGGCAGGCTCGACTTCCACAAATTGATCACACCCGGATCACAGACTTCCGCGCCAGTCATGACCATTTCCATATGCGAGAGATTTTTGTGGGTAATATGACGCCCATCTTCCGTCATCAGGGTCAGAAGCGTGGATACCGCAATCAGATGGGTAATTTTTTCCCGTATCAACACCGAGCGCAAAATTGCTCCGGCATGCACTTGGCGGAATTGATAGACGAATGCGCCCAGCGAAAGCGGCAAAATCGTGTCCTCAATCGATACGTCAAAATGGAACGGCGACAAACTGAATACCCGCGACGACGAAGTGAAATGCAACACCTGATTGTGGTTGCCGAAATACGCGATCAGGCTCGCGCAACTGATTTCCACGCCCTTGGGTTCACCAGTCGAACCGGAGGTAAAAATAATGTAGGCCGCTTGCACTGGTGTCATTGCCCGTGTTTCAAAAGCAAGCGCAGGTTGTGTCAAAATCGTGTCAAGCTGCTCACGGTCAATCCACTGCTGCGGTGCTACCAGCGCCAGCTGATCCCCAACATCAATCACCATCGTCGGTTGTAGTCGATGCATCAATTTTTCCAGTCGCGCGACTGGTGCGCTACCATCAAGCGGCACATACACTGCACCGCATTTCCAGATAGCAACCGCCAACAATGGCATTACGGCCAATTTATCCGCAAGAATGGCCACGATGCACCCTGGCATCACGCCGCGTGCCTGCAAGCAGTGCGCCAGCGTTTGCGCGCCTTGCTCCAATTGCAGGAAGGTAAAGCTGTTCTTGCCGTCAGAAATGGCGATTTTGTTTGGGAAATTGGCCGCTGCCATGGAAAATAAATCACCCAATGCGGGAACCGGATTGGTTTGATCCTGATCAGAAATCGACCATGGAGGATTCAGCATATTCATACGCTCTTCACTTTCTATTGTATGGAACTGATCCGGCACGGCAGTTTGCCTTGCGCACCGAGAAGCAGTTTGTCAAGTAGTTGTATCAAATAAGGATACTGCAAATCCTGAATGTAGTGCCCTGCTCCGCTGACCTGATAGACAGGGCAAGCTCCAACCCGTTGCTGCAACCACCAGCGCGCCTGTAAGTTATGCACCACACTATCATTTTCACCCTGCACCAGAGTAATCCGCTCGGCAGGCACCTGCGCCGCAAAATTCGTCGAAATCACTTCATCTGCATCAGTACGCTCTACATAATAGATCAAGGATACAGGCTCCGCCATGGGTTTGGTCAAATCACCAGCAAATTTGCGGCGCGGCAGACCCAGCAATACATGTTCACGGGTTGCGGCATCAGGCAAAGTTTTCCAGTCTGGCAATGCAGGCGTTTGCCCTAGCATGGCAGCAACCGCCCGCGCTCGTTTGTGTGAACTGCGAACCATACCAAAAAGCCGATCAAGATTATCTTCAAACGGATTGCCCGAGCCATCATAGTCGCCGCCTCGCAGGGTCGGCGCAAGTAAAATCAATTGCCCAATCCGTGCATCCGACAGGGATAGCAATTGCAAGCCGATTCTCCCTGCATTACACCAAGCCAAAACATGCACCACAGGCAAAGCCAAACGCTCCAGCAAACATTGCAACTGTGTCGCCAATGCCTGTACTGATTCATTGCTTAACATGCCACCATCAACCGGATCACAACTGGACACGGCGGGTACAATGATTTTGTAATCATGCTTGCCAGAAAGCAGTTGCCCCCAGATGCGCAGCGGAATGCCCAGTGCATTGAGCAGCAACAATGGTGTATTACCTTCGTTACGCACATAGGCCAATGGCTTATCGGCCTCATCAGCCACACAGGTAAATTGTGTGGCGAGAATGTGGGCGATATCCGCATCTGGAACCGAAGTACTCCGCTCCAGCATCGCGACATCGCGCACCGCACCCAGCAGCTCACGCACGACCGGGCTCATGGCATTTTCGCCCTCGGCTGGCGGCGCGAACTGTACACCCTGCTCTTGCCAATGTGCCAAAATACCCTGAGCAAGCGATAACAAGCCCGTTGCCGATAGGTCAGGTTCCCCTTCTGCCAGGGCAGACACTAAGCTTTCCACACTCAATACCAAGTGGTTTTGGGCAAAAAAATCCGGATCACGAGATTGCACCTCAGCAATAAAGTGATCATATTTTGAAAACGCTGATTTCATTTTGTCACATCACATTCAACATCGAGGAAAAAGCGCAACTTCGGTTTGCTGGTTGCCCCCATACGCCGATAAAACCCAATCCCAAGTTCATTGTCTGCCGGAGTTTGCCATTGAATGAGGCGATACTGCCGTTGCTGACAAAACAGTCCCAATGTTTCAAAAAACCGCCTGCCCAGACCTTGTCCGCGCTGTGATTCTTCGATATAAAGGCAATCCATATGGGCAAAATACGCCGCTGGCCAAGTTGCATAATCCACGGTTACTGTCATGAAACCATACAGCGTTCCGGCTTGCTCCGCCACCCAACCAAATAAAGCAGGCGTATCCGAGAAAAACGCTATTTTCCAGCGTGCCATCTGATCATCATCCACCCATTGGGCCTTTTCATACGCAGCATGAGCCTTGCATAAGGTCAAAAACTGCGGTAGATCATCGGGTTGCAACGCCCGAATCGTTAATAACTGGCTCATCAAATCCACCCGGAAAAAGTCGCGTCAAGATATAGCTTCCGTGTCGCGGCATCGTTAGCTCCAACGCTAAGGACGGTTCGCACCCATGCATCACGTTCAAATTTCATGATTTCAAGCTCCCACACACATGCCACAATTGCACTTGCAGCGAGTGAACGCATGCCACTCAGGCGACGTTCAACCACCGCTCCCTGATACACCTGATGCTGCAACATATTGGCATCACGCCATTGGCTGAGTAAAAGGTAATCACCATCTTTGGCCAAATGCAAAATAACGAAACCAATGCCATGGTCATCTTCGCCTTCACATTTACTTACCAATTCAGCAACGCTATCACCCAGGTAGCTCAAGTCAGGAAACTCGGCGATCCTTTCGCTGCTGGAAAACACCCCATAGACCTTCAAATCCCGACCTTTGACTTGAATCGCGGGAAATGCTATGACTTGGCGCGGAGAATATTGCAACGGATTCATGCTAACAACTCATTTGCAGGCAATGACTTCAATAAACCCTTCAATTCATCAGCCATATGTGGGCACAGTGGTGCAACCATATCGGCAAATACTGCCCAAGCAGCACAGCGCACAGCCAGATCCTGAACCTGATTGATATAGCCAAGTGCTTCCATGGTTGCTTTTGCCATACCAACAATCGAGAAATGCTGTAACGAAGCCGCATGATCCCAGTTCGCCTGTCCCATGGCCTTCTTCAACGCCACCACATCGGGCGCAGTACCCGTGCATGGACTTTGCAGGTCGCGACAATAGTCCGTCACGAGCTTATCAAACACGGCCTTGCGCCATGCTTCAAATTGCGCACGATCAAAATTATCCGACGCTTGCTCTGGTGCATACAGGGATGTAAATAAACGAATCGCATCGATCGGGTGTTGCCCGGCTATTTCACGTATCCAAACGGCATGACCGCGACTGGTTGAAAAATCTTGCCCATCCAGTTTGAGAAACTGATTCGTCAAGCAAATGCCTGGCGCGGGAGCACCTTGATCCAACACCTGCAACGCAGCATAAGCAAGCGCGTGACTATAGGAACAGTCAAAACCGAGAAAATGCACCAGCTGCGCATCCTGATTCCACCACTGGGCAAACTCGCCACGTTCTGGATGATCAGCAAGGT
Organism: Janthinobacterium lividum; assembly: GCA_945864765.1. Taxonomy (GTDB): domain Bacteria; phylum Pseudomonadota; class Gammaproteobacteria; order Burkholderiales; family Burkholderiaceae_D; genus CAMBDR01. The sequence goes on from CAMBDR010000024.1 coordinate 11,308, forward strand.
ATTCCGTCAAGGCAGCACGATAGCCTGCCAAACCCATGAACCAGGAATGCACAGGTTGCCCGAGCAATGCCTCATCCTGGTCACCCAAATTTAGTCCTGCATCGCCAGGGCGAGTAATACCCCACTTGGAAGAATCGTTCTGCAGCATTTCATCAAGGTAGCCGCGAAGAGCCGGGCGCATTGGCGCACCTTCGTAGTGCTTGCGCAGGCGAGCAAAATTGCGGCCCAAGTGCCAGTTAAAACGAGATACCGATGTCGCTTGCATGGGCTTGAGGCACAGCATACAGGTCATGTGATCGATTTGATCAATATCAGGTGCGCGTGCGCAGTCTTCGCACTGGCTGGCATCCGAGGATGCCCCACACCAATTACAATGGGTACGCCCCAACCCCTCATAGCCATACACTTTACATGCATCGCAATGGAAAACTTTGGTCGCTTCCTTGCTTAATTGATTCGAATTTTTCACCAGACGATAGTAATAAGTGGCATTTTCCTTAAACGCCTTGCTTGTACCTGCCTGCAAAAAGTGATCGCACTCAATATTGACGGCTTCAAGCGACAATTGAATTTGCTTACTGTTAAAGCGCGCCAGCGCAAAAGGCTCGCGCCGCAACTGACTCGCCTTACGGCGCATATAGCTTTGATAATCATCTGAATAGCAAAGCAAAACCACGTCGTGTCCTTGCTGCTTCAATGTACGCGCACAAACATCAGATGCCAGAAAAGGGCCAGATAAATGACCCAGATGCAAATCCCCATTGGGGGTCGGAGGAGTAATTGTGACAATATATTTGCGATTCATTTTTTTAATTCTCAATTTAATTAAAAAACAACATTCGGAAATTCGGCGAACCGCCAACATCCTCAATTTACTGTAAAAACTACCTGATTTCAAAGTAATCGGTAATGCGACCAACCATGCAAAAATATCACTGCGATATCATCGCAGGATTTTCACTACCAACAGAGTAAATTAATTACTCACCCAAGTAGCACTACACTCGAATTTAACACCGAAAATACCTTCAGGGCAAATCACGAAGGACTTGATTCATTCAATTATACGGGAAAGAAAAATTAGCGCAAAGAAAAAATTTGCGAAAAAAGATGAATGTTTCAAACCAAATTTAGCGCATCGCCATGCAGCCGCAACACTCGGAACAAGAACTTAAATTCAGGTTTAAACACACAAGCTCCCAACAGAGGCTCACGAAAATGTGACACGCCACCTCCATTAGCATGCCATAGAGTCACGCACCAGAGATTAACACCAATAATCTCCCTTTAACCGAACTTACATCCATATAATACGGTACATCATCACCACGGAGGTCAGATAATTGCATTAATATTCACAATAAAGACCCTACTAACCTGAAATCAAAACCCGATATCAGCGCCGAAATCTGGCGGCTAACCCGACTTAAGAAAATTTCAAAATAAGCAATAATTACACAGGCCATTGCTCGCTATCTCATGGATCGTCGCCGCCCTTCAAAAGTCTACTATCGAACTATCGGGCTATCGAATTGCCGACATCATACAGCACAATTCAGAAATAAAACAGATACAGTTTCCTTTTTTTCGACCATAACAGTTTGAGTTTAATCCAACTGTTATGGTCATTTTTCACGGAAATTGTACTGATAAAAAAGGCATTTTTATATTTATGAAAACAAAATTATCCATTAAAAGGACATGCGATTCTTGTTAAATATTGCTTTCACCATCTCTATTAACAAAAAATATCGCCCCACTTTCAAGATTCAGCAGTTAAACGTAGCATTACGGCGGCCACTTAGCACATCCCAACATTTCTTCAATGATATATCGTACTTATGCATCAATGTAGTTGACACACAAATCGTAAAGCAATCAATTCGGCTTTCAGAGAACGAACGCCTGAACCTTGAATTAAAGCGCTGTATTCGCAATGAAATGGCAAAACACTTTGGTTGGCCCAAGTCGTTTGAATGGTACAGTGTCAGCAAAAATCAACAACCACTCACTTTTTATCCATGTTTTTTCATACGCATTGGTTTTAATCCCGCTTTCGGCCCTACAATAGCTCAAGCGTGTATTGATACCTGATCCAGCCGAGCGAGGAAAATCATGAATTACTGCCATGAAATAAAATCCACCGGGAGGCTTGTATGAGCCTTGCCATCCTCAAAAGTCGCGCGCTCGAAGTGGCGGCGGTGGGCGCGCGCAGCGTGCTGTTAATCGGCCCACCCGGCACCAGCAAAACCATGTTGGTCGCACGCTTTGCCGGCATTTTATCGGCCATGAATGATCAGGAAGCGTTGGGGGCGGCGGTGCAAATGGTATGCAGTGGCTTTAATTTAAGCCGCTGGAAAACCCGGCCCTATCGCGCGCCGCACCATACGGCCTCCGGCGTGGCGTTGGTGAGTGGCGACAGTCATTTCCGAAATTATTGAGACAAGATAGGACAAAACATCATGCCTATCAACCTCGGTTTCCCGGTCATCCGTAAATCCAAATCTTCCACCTTCAAGTCCATCCTCGTTGACGATGAAAAGACTTGGGTGGTTTGGTGGTATTGCGGCATAGGCAAAAGCCGCTTTAATGATTCACAACCACGCGCCCTTGTCGCATTTCGGGAATGGATAAATGGTCAGACCTCGGACAATGTCGTTCGGCGAAGCTTTCCCATAACCGCGCTTGGCCAGATCAGAATCGGTTCGATCTGGAAGGGAAGTAGGAGCCAAAGTCAAATCCAGTTTGCCGTAGAAGAATTTGACCTTGATTTTTCACCTTCCGGATGGCGATTCACATCATTCCAGGATTCAGTAAAAAGCGGCCAACCCACGCCGTTCCCTCAAAAACGATACCCCCTTGAATTCAGTGCAGATAAGAACTGGTTGATCGAATTTACCCTGCAAAATGGTGGCAAATTGTTCGTCCCATGCATGGAGTATTTCTCCAGGTATTATGGGCTATCCCAGGAACTAAAGCGAATCCTGGCGACTTATAAATGGCAAGATACGAATGCGCCTGATAACAGGCTATATGCACCCATTGAGGGATCAGAGCCAAATGGGCGATGGAAGGTAAAGCTACGCAAAAAGCTGGTGAACCAAGATGTAATATTTTTGGCTCATGCAAAATACGACGAATACACCGAACGTGCGGCGAAGTTTATTGGTGCGCAAACCTTGGCTGGATTTGAAGACAACTCAAACGCACCGATCTTTCTCAAGGCTGGCCCATGGTTTAAGGGGCCAGCTCAACTTCAAGTAAGCGGCATATGGCTTGATGATGGTAAGTCCTTCCTTGCCTTACAGGTTAATGGATGCAGCGATCCGGTTGGAAATTTAATTTGGCGTGATCGCGAGAATTCAAACAAAACAGAGAATGCTGCCGAAGAAGACACCGGAATAGCCTGGGCTGGTGCAGGCACCAGGAAGCTAATCAAATTTCCTGAAATTGTGGATTTGACTGGCGATGGCGATCCAGATCACAGCATGCAAGCGATTGAGTTGTTGGACGATGATTTTCATGTTTTGGGACCCGCCAGAGCAGTTATCGACCTGAGAACCTATCAGGCAGAAAATACAGGTGGTAGGAAAGTTGATGGGACAGATGCCGACAGTTTTTCAGGTGGCGAGGTTCACGGCGATGGTAAAGGGATCAATCACGTTTCAGCAATGAATAAAAAGCGCCAAGCCATTAGCCCGCAAAGATCGGCGTCACGCAGAATCGTTGCCTGGCTGATTCAGTCAGTGAAGCTTTAAAGTGCAGCCACAAATTCTTACTTGCGCCCATGCTTGCCCAGCCATTTCAAGCCAGGTTCAGCCTGTGCATCTGGTTGATTTCCCTTGCACATATAAGTACTCAATCGCCCTTCGTTATCTTTCTGCAAATAAAGTAAATAAGTGGATGCCGTCTTAAGCGGGTACGCACAGTTATCACCCGTCCACACCTCCACTTTGCTCGGCAAAGCACTCTTCCACCATTGTGATACCGTTCCTTGCGCACGCACGATGCCATCATTGTTATCAACGATGGTTGTGATGTGTATCATGGCAACCGCATCGGCTCTTAAATAAGCATTCTTGATATCCGGTTCGACGCAACGACATCCCCATGCAGCAAGCGGCAAGGTGAGCAACAGGCCAAATAACAATCGGAAATTGTTCAAAATAGCCCCTTAGGTTAACACTCTGCCGTTCGACGGGCCAAGCAGGTTACCAATAATCCGGGGATCTTCCAAGTCTTTCAGCAAACAACTTCGTAGCATGCTTTCAGCATCACGATTATCACCTGCTGCACCATTGACGTGCGCCAGTTCATGAATCAAGGTTGCAGCCACGACCCACTGCCCCTTCTTTAATGCAAATGCGGTGATCGTAACTTCTTTACCGCGCGTTGCGCCATAGTCATCAATCGCCATCGAAGGATCAAAATTCAGCCAAACGGCCTCGTCCAACCATATTTCTGCAAAGGTTTTCCCTCCGGGAAGCGTTCTGAACGCACGATTGCATGGCGCATGGCCGCGAATACGCAAATCAATAATTTTGACAGCCGCAGATAAAGTAGCAAGAAATTTGGCGTCGCCATAACTTAAATATTGGTGCCCACGGGGCAATGCTGCTGGCCCAATATGTCGGCTTTCGGGAGTGTTGATTTTTGGCATTGTGATAAGCAACCAATCAAGAGAAAATATAAAGTAACTAAAGTGGGCAATGCTAGCCTCACCAGCTAAATGGCGGAAACCATATTACAATTAATTACAACTATCAAGCACGCCTTGGGGCCTTTCCAAACAAGCCCACGCACGGCCCCAATAGAATTTTTACGCCAATTCTTGCATCGTAAAACCTGTAGTGTCAGAAAAAATCAACAAGCACTCCCTTTTTATCCATGTTTTTTCATACGCCTTGGTTTTAATCCCGCTTTCGGCCCTACAATAGCTCAAGCGTGTATTGATACCTGATCCAGCCGAGCGAGGAAAATCATGAATTACTGCCATGAAATAAAATCCAGCGGGAGGCTTGTATGAGCCTTGCCATCCTCAAAAGTCGCGCGCTTGCGGGCATGCAT
>CAMBDR010000025.1 GCA_945864765.1 Janthinobacterium lividum
GGAAGTGGAGCTGCGTGCCGACCTCTGCGACACCGCACCAGGCGCTGCCAGTGCGATTCTGAACTTTTTGGGCATTACCGCCGCCCTTTCCGGTGATGTAGGCGGTGCAGCCACCTTCTTTGGTCAGGCACATGAACTGGCGCTGGAAAGCGGCCAAATCCGGATTGCAATCATCTCCATTGCCAACGTCGCCGATGCCTTCAATAAGCTCCACGACTACCAAACCGCGCTCGACTGGGGGCAACGCGCGCTCGATCTGGCGCGTGATCGCGACTGGCCCGGCATTAGCGCCATTTGTTTGACCCAATGCGCCAACTCGCTACGCCATTTGGGGCAACTGGATGCGGCCTTATTGATGTTGCAACAGGCTTTATACAAACTGCAATCCCAGCCGCAATCCAGAAATCACTCCATCGCCTTAAATTTCCTGGGTGACATTGCACTGGATCAACATGATTATGATTCAGCACGATCGTATTTTTCACAATTGCAAGACAATGCCGATGTCTTGAATCAACCCGAACTACAAGTGACCGCAATGCGCGGTCTGGCACAAACCCTGTCGCAATTGGATCAAAGCGAAGCCGCATTGGAAATGGCCCAAAGCGCGTTGACTCTGGCCCAGGAACAACAATTGCCCGAAGCCCAAATCGAAGTATTATCGGTTTTGGCCGAAATCCACGCCCATCACCGCCTGCCAGCGCCACACGCCATGCAAGCTGCGAACGCACCCTTGCACTATTTATTGCAAGCACGCTCGATTGCCGTCACGATTGCGGGTTACACCGTACCCGGCAAGCTACTTGATGCGCTGGCCTTTGCCTATGCCAACGCCGGGCAATATCAGCAAGCATTTCAAACCAGCCTGGAAGCCAATGCCGCACGCGAAAAAACCCATAGCCGCGCTGCCACCAGCCGCGCCATTGCCATGCAAGTGCGCCTGCAAACCGAACGCGCGCGCACCGAAAGCGAGTTTCATCGACAACTGGCCCATAGTGAAAGTGAACGCGCCGCCAGCGAAGCCAAACGTGCCGAATTATTACAGCAACATGCGTCCACCTTGCACCATTTATCGAGCATTGGGCAAAACCTCACGACGCAATTACAACAGGAAGGCATACTCAAGGCACTCGACTTTTATGTACACCAATTATTACCGGTCAATAGCTTTGTGATTTGTCTGATGGATGAGGGTGGCAACGGCTTGTCCAGCGCCTTGTTTGTGGAAAATGGCCATTATTTCCCAACCATTCACATCCCCATGAATGACCAGAATTTGAACAGCGCACGTGCGGTGCGAGAGCGGCGCGAAATCCTGATTCACCGCAAACCACTGGATGCGCGCACCAGTTTTGTGGCGGGCACCATGCCCATGTTAAGCTATTTATTTATTCCTTTAATGATAGGCGAGCGGATATTAGGGGTGATGAGTGTGCAGTCACTCGAATATAACGCCTATAATGAACGCGAACAGTTAATCTTTCGCACCCTGTGCGCCTATGGTGCCATTGCATTTGACAATGCGCAAGCCAATCTGCGCCTACAGGAAAATGCCCAACAACTCGAATTGGCAAAACAAAAAGCCGAGCGCGAAACCCATTTAAAATCGGAATTTTTGGCCAATATGAGCCACGAAATTCGCACCCCCATGAATGCGGTGATTGGACTGTCCCACCTGGCGCTACGCACCACCTTAAACCGCAAACAGCAAGATTACGTGAGTAAAATTCACCGGGCCAGTGTTGGCTTACTCGGCATTTTAAACGACATCCTCGACTTTTCAAAAATTGAAGCGGGCAAGCTCGATATTGAAAGCACCGAATTTAATCTTGACGATGTGTTACAACATGTGGCGGCCATGACCCACCAAAAAGCGGTCGAAAAAAAGCTCGATTACCTGTTTCATGTACTGCCGCATATTCCCCGTCAATTGGTTGGCGACCCCTTGCGTTTGGGCCAGGTATTAATCAATCTGGTAAATAATGCCATCAAGTTTTGTGAGCAGGGTGAAGTGGAATTAAGTTGTGCCGATGTCAGCATCAATGACACTGAAATCAATTTACATTTTGCAGTGCGTGATACCGGCATTGGCATGACTGTCGAACAAAGCCGGCGCCTGTTTATTGCGTTTAATCAAGCCGATGTATCGACCAGTCGTAAATTTGGCGGCAGCGGCCTGGGTCTCTCGATATCCCAACATCTGGTGCAATTAATGGGTGGCAACATTCAACTTGACAGCCAAGCCAATCACGGTACGGTATTCCATTTCAAGCTCCCCTTTAAAGCCCCCGCCCAAGCCCCCGCCCAAGCCCCCGCCCAAGCCGCCGCGGCACCAAGCCTGCCCGACGCCTTGCAAAACGCGCGGATACTGATTTTGGAAACCCACCCTTTGGCACGGCAAATTCTGATCGATCATTGTCTTGCAATCAGCCCGCATGTCACGGCCGTTGACGATGCCGCCCAAGCGTTTCGAGCCTTGCAGGATGCCCACCATAGCGCCCACCCATTCGGACTATTATTTTTAGCCAGTACCGAACAAAGTCTCGAACTGAGCCAGCGCATTCAACAAGCGATCCCTGCGCCGCCACGCACCATTTTACTCACCAAAGGCGATGCTGAAACCGAACACCAGGGTATTAGCCTCACACTCAGTTGTCCGGTGATTTTCTCTACCTTGAGACAAGCTTTGTTGAATTTATACGCCGAGCCATTACTCTTTCCTGCGGCATTGCAAAGCTTCAACTCGCAAGTACACAAATACCGCGTACTGGTGGCAGAAGATAATGACATCAACCAGCAAATTGCGGTCGAACTCCTGGCCGAACAAGGCGTGCAAGTCGATATCGCGGCCGACGGGCAACACGTCCTGAATAAATTACGCGATGCCGGGCCACTGCTGTATCAATTGATTTTCATGGATTTGGAAATGCCTGAAATGGATGGGCATGAATGCACCAAGGCGATTCGAAAAGACCCGCAATTTGCCGCAATCCCGATTATTGCCATGAGCGCGCATGCCTATGCTGACATCAAAGAACAATGCCTGGCCGAAGGAATGCAAGATTCCTTACCCAAACCCTTCAACCCCGAAATGATACGCAAGATATTACTCAAATGGCTACCAGGCGTAAAGCTCGAAGCATTAAGTTCAGAAGATGAAGCATTCCCACCCTTTAAACACATCGACACCCAACTCGGGATCAAGCGGGTAGGCGGCAAGATGCTGCTATATCATCAACTACTGGAACGATTTTATCTGAGCCAAAAAAATCTGCTTGAGCAATTTCAGCAAGCTTGCCACGCAGGCGAGCAAATGGCGGCCCTGCGCATGATACACAGCCTGCGCGGCGTCGCGGGCAACCTGGGAGCCTTGGCACTTGAACAGGCGGCCCAAACACTGGAGCATGAGATTGACCAATGCAAGGAAGCCAATGCTTTACTGGCCATCATTGAATCGCCCACAGTCCACCACCTGTGCCAGGTTTTAAACAATCTATTAACTGAGCTGGCCCATTATCTGGCCCAACGAGGTGCTGATCCAGCCTCTGGTGCCAGCGTAAGCCATCAGGAAGTCGCCAACGACAAAGCCACCATCGAAACCAATTTAAATCGATTAACCGAATTACTACAAGAATCCGACTCCGATGCCGCTGAATTTTTTACGCAAGTCAAAGCTTCACTACGCACCATTATTCCTGAAGCGGCCCTGGAGCAACTTGGCACCTGGCTCAATGATTATGAGTTTGACACGGCGCTCGCCTGGGTTAGCGACTACCGCAGCAAGCAAACGAGCTAAGCACCTGACAAACACTTGGAAAATTATGCCGCCCAAGATAGAAATCCAGACCTGTTTACAACATTCATAGACAAACTAAGTTAGAATGCCGCTTAGTCTATCCATCAGGCATTTATTTCTGGCAACATCAAAACTAATTAAACTCACATTTGGATAAATCTATACAATGAAGCGCGGATTCTATACGATCATAGCGGCACAATTTTTTAGCTCACTTGCCGACAATGCGCTTTTGATCGCCGCCATGGTCTTGCTTGCAGAGATTAACGAGCCGGAATGGATGACCCCCCTGTTAAAAATGTTCTTTTATATTTCCTATGTTCTTTTGGCTCCTTTTGTCGGCGCATTTGCCGATTCGATGCCTAAAGGACAGGTCATGTTTGCCACCAATTTAATTAAAATTGCGGGCTGCTTCATGATGTTTTTAGGGCTGCATCCACTTCTGGCTTACGCCATGGTGGGCCTGGGTGCGGCGGCCTATTCACCCGCCAAATATGGTATTTTGACTGAATTATTACCGCCTGAACAATTAGTCGTGGCCAATGGCTGGATTGAAGGCTCCACCGTTGGCTCGATTATTTTGGGCGTTGTCTCTGGTGGTGCGCTGATCCACCCCAAGGTTTCGTCATTGCTTTTGAAATTTGATTTTCCCTTGATCGATACCAGCGTCAATACACCGGCCGAAGCAGCCATTTGTGTGATTGCCCTGAGCTATGTGGCAGCCTCTGCCATCAATCTGTTTATTCCGATAACGGGTGTCATTTATGCCAAGCAAAGTCACCATTTCGTCCAGTTACTCAAAGACTTTGGCAATTGCTTTTCTATTCTATGGCGCGACCCGCAGGGACAAATCTCACTGGCGGTCACCACCTTGTTTTGGGGTGCTGGTGCGACCTTGCAATTTATCGTATTGCAATGGGCTGAACCTGCCTTGGGAATGAAATTATCCGAAGCCACCCGCCTGCAAGGTGCCGTTGCGGTCGGGGTTGCAGTCGGTGCCATTCTTGCAGGTAGCTTTATTCCGATGAAAAAAGCATTCAGTGTGTTATCAATGGGCGTGGTGATGGGCGTCATCGTTGCATTAATGGTTCTGGTACGCAATGTGCCGCTCGCCTATATCTTGCTGATTGTGATCGGTGGTTTATCGGGCTTTTTTGTGGTTCCCATGAACGCCATGCTGCAGCATCGTGGGCATGTATTAATGAGTGCGGGACATTCGATTGCGGTACAAAATTTCAATGAGAACCTGTCGATTCTTGCCATGTTAGGCATATACGCCTTGCTAATTTGGCTCAATGTTCCGCTAAACATCGTCATCGTGGCATTCGGTGGTTTCGTCGCCATCATCATGTGGTTGATCATCTTGCGACACTTAAAAAATCAACGCCATGCTTGAAATTGTATTGCCGTTTGCCCTGCCGCCCAGTGCTCTGGCATCGGATTTGATACGCAACCTGCACACACCCAATTTGGCGCGCTTGCTCGCGGTGAGTATTCGCTCACCCGATCAACAGTTTGACCCGATGGCGGCACAATTGCCGCACGAACATTGGCTGGATCAACATCATATTCCCTGTCATGCGGTGGCGCAAATGAAGGCGCTGGGTTTGCCACCACAAGAAGGATTTTGGTTCATTCTCAATCCCATTCATTTACATATCGCGCGTGACCATCTGGTATTGACCGACACACGCCACTTAGCCTTGAGCGATGAATCCGGGCGCGCCTTATTTCAGTTGGCCCTGGTCGAAATTGAAGCAGCAGGCTTGTCTGCCTGCTATGGCAATGCGCAAACCTGGTTTTTGCGTGCCGACCCTTGGGCGGAACTGCAAACCTGCAGCATCGATGCCGCTTGCGGCCACAATATTGATATCTGGATGCCGCGTGGTGACATGGCGCGCGCCTGGCGCAAGCTGCAAAACGAGATCCAAATGGCGTGGTTTGAGCACCCAATCCACCAGGAGCGTCATGCCCAAGGATTGCCCGTAGTAAATTCCTTGTGGATTTCACAAGGTAGCAACAGCACCGCCGCCGCTGGCACCATCAACACACAACCCGCCCCCCCCGCCAAATCGGTACACTTACTACGCGTGGGCAGCGTGCGGCGCGCCCATGATCGCGATCTACTCAGTGCCGACAGCATCCTGTACGCCGATACCTTGATTGGCCCGGCCTTAAACGCGGATTGGTCAAATTGGCTGGCAGAAATGGCGCGCATTGATGAACAGTGGCTATCGCTCGCATGCCAGTACGGCAAGGTGAAACTCATCCTCAGCCATAGCCATACGCGCCGCGAATTTACGTGCAGCCATCTGCGCCTGGCACAGTTTTGGCGCAAATCGGGTTTAAAACATCTGTTATGAAACATTTGTTATGACACGTATTCAAACTCGCAGCTATCCGCTACGCGTGGCCGAAATGCTGCGCCAACAAGGCATCCACCCGGTCTTGGCGCGAATTTATGCCGCCCGTGGCCTATGTCAGATGCAAGAGTTGGCCAATGACTTACCATCCCTGATCCCGCCACACAATATGTTGCGGCTGGATGCGGCGGCCATATTTTTGGCCGATGCCATTGCCGCCCATAAAAAACTGGTGATTGTTGCCGACTATGATTGCGATGGGGCTACCGCCTGTGCGGTCGCCCTGCGTGGCTTACGCGCGATGGGCGCGCAGGTTGACTATATCGTACCCAATCGTTTTGAATACGGTTATGGCTTAACGCCGGAAATTGTCGCGCTCACGGCCCAGCAAAAACAGCCCGACATTATTATCACCGTGGATAATGGCATCGCCAGTATCGAAGGGGTGGCCGAAGCGAATCGGCGCGGTATCGAGGTGGTCGTCACCGACCATCATTTGCCCGGAGCCATCCTGCCCTTGGCCCGCGTCATCGTCAATCCCAATCAACCGCACTGTGGTTTTCCCAGTAAAAATCTGGCGGGCGTGGGCGTGATGTTTTATGTTTTACTGGCCCTGCGCGCAGAACTACGGCGGCGCGGCGTATTTGATCAGCAAACCCAACCCAAACTCGACGCCCTGCTCGACCTGGTGGCGCTGGGCACAGTGGCCGACGTGGTCAAGCTCGATGCCAATAATCGCATTTTAGTAGCGCAAGGCTTAAAACGCATGCGCGCCGGACGCATGCATGCCGGCATTGCCGCCCTGTTTCAAGTCGCCGGACGCCAGGCACGCCAGGCCTCCCCCTTCGATTTGGGCTTTGCCCTGGGGCCGCGCCTGAACGCGGCAGGACGCTTGCAAGATATGTCACTGGGCATCGAATGCTTGATCACCGACGACCCCGATTACGCCAACCAAATCGCCCGGCAACTCAATGAAATCAACATTCAACGGCGCGAAATTGAAGCCGACATGCAAGAGGCGGCACTATTCCAACTCGATGAATTTGATCCCCACGATCATTCCACCCTGTGCGTTTTTGATGAAACCTGGCACCAGGGTGTGATTGGCATCGTGGCCTCACGCCTGAAAGAAAAATTCTACCGCCCAACCATTACCTTTGCGCCAGCCGAACCGGGCAAACCCGAGGGCCGCCTCAAAGGCTCGGGCCGCTCCATCCCGGGCTTTCATTTGCGCGATGCCTTGGATTTGGTCTCGAAACACGCACCCACGCTGATCGAAAAATTTGGCGGCCACGCCATGGCGGCGGGTCTGACGCTACACGCCAGCAGTTTGGATGCCTTTACGGCCGCCTTTGAAGCAGTAGGCAAAAGCTGGCTCGGCCCCGCGCAGTTGGAACGTGTGGTCGAAACCGATGGCCCACTCGAAGCCACCTGTTACAGCCTGCCATTCATTCATTTACTGGAAGCGGAAGTATGGGGCCAAGGCTTTCCGCCTCCGCTATTTTGCGATCATTTTCGCGTCAGTAGCCAGCGCATTTTAAAAGAGCGGCACTTGAAAATGGTGTTGGAAAAAGATGGCGTACAGTATGACGCGATTTGGTTTGGGCACAATGAAACGCTCGGCCCGCGCGCCGAAGTCGCATTTCGACTTGACGCCAATGAATACAATGGCAATACCAAGGTGCAATTAATGGTGGAATATGCGCAGACCCCTGGAGGATTTTAAGGCCAGAGTTTTAAAAAATGCTGTGCCAAAATCACCGCCCAGGTAATGCCAGCCAGCACCAAAGAAAAAAACACCGCCGCGCTGGCAAAGTCTTTGGCATTTTTCGACAAAGGATGGCGATCCAGCGACACCCGATCCACCACCGCCTCCACCGCCGAATTGATCAATTCAACAATCAAGACCATAATCAATACCACAATCAGCGCCAATTTTTCAAAAACCGATATCTTCAGAACCAGGGCCACGATCACGCCGATCACCACCAAGGTCAATTCCTGGCGAAAAGCATGCTCGGTCCGCCACGCCATGAGCAAACCCGCCATCGAATTTTTAAAGGCCGCGTAAATTCGCGCCAGGCCGCTTTTGCTTTTAAACTGACTGACCGGAGTGGGTTGATCCATGTTTCGATTCCATTTCAATGATTATTTTTGCCAACGCGCATTTTGCCATAAACCTGGTTGACCACAGCCAGCACAGCCAAATTGTCGATAGAAGCCACTATTTTATTTCACACTATAGCATTCTGTTTCACATTGTGGTATAAACACGGTGTTACTCCAAGCATGCTGCCTCTTATGAAAACCGATTCCACCACCGACAACAAAACATCCATCCAGGTTATTGAGCGCCTGGTCGCCCTGCTGGATGCTTTGTCACGCCATCCTGACCCGGTTAGTCTGAAGCAATTGGCGCAAGAAGCCGACTTGCATTCGTCAACCGCACACCGTATTCTGAACGATCTGGTGCAAACCCGCTTTGTGGACCGGGTCGAACCCGGCACTTATCGGCTTGGCATGCGCTTACTGGAACTGGGCAATATTGTAAAAAGTCGCCTCAGCGTGCGCGAAGCCGCGCTGGATTTAATGCGCGCCCTTCATCAAAAAACCCATCAAACCATCAATTTATCGGTGCGCCAAGGTGACGAAATCGTCTACATTGAACGCGCCTTCTCCGAACGATCCGGAATGCAGGTTGTGCGCGCCATTGGTGGCCGCGCGCCCTTGCACCTGACATCCACTGGCAAGTTATTTCTGTCCGCTGATGATACCAAATCCGTGCGCGCCTATGCTGATCGCACCCGCTTACATGGTCAAACCAAAAACTCGATCACCGATCTGACCCGTCTCGAATTCGAATTAAAATGGGTACAAACCCACGGCTATGCACGCGATAACGAAGAATTGGAACTGGGCGTGCGCTGTATGGCGGCAGGTATCCGGGATGATAGTGGCAAGCTCATTGCAGGTTTATCAATTTCTGCCCCCGCCGACCGTTTACAGGAAGAATGGCGCAACGATTTAATTTTCACCGCGCGCCAAATCTCGAATACCTTGGGCTATAACGATTAAACTGCACGGAGATTAAGCGGCGGCGCATTCAATGCCTACACCAACCGCTAATTCAATCGCTGACTCAACCGCTGATTCAACCACGACTACCACCGGGGCGTTCAATACTGAGCGCCTTTTCTTTCAATTCTTCCAGCCATCGACGAATCCGCCCCGCATCGCCCAAGCGCGACTGCTTGCCTTTGGAGTCGAGAAACACCATCACCACCGGACGCCCTTCAATCTTGGCTTGCATCACCAGACAACGCCCGGCTTCTGAAATATAACCGGTCTTTTGCAAACCAATGTCCCAATCAGGATTATCGACCAGATGATTGGTATTATGATAATGCAAGGTTTGACTACCCGTCTCCACGTCCAGCTTCGGATAAGTTGAATACAGGCGAATAATTGGATGTTGGTAAGCAGCATTCACCAGTTTGGCCAAATCGCGGGCACTGGCGACATTTTGACTCGACAAGCCATTGGCATCGACATAGTGCGCTTCGTTCATGCCCAGCGCACTGGCTTTGGCATTCATGGCACGCACAAAACTGGCCATTCCGCCCGGATAACTGCGCCCCAATGCGGCCGCAGCGCGGTTTTCCGAACTCATCAAAGCCAGATGCAACATGGTGCCACGGGCTAACTGAGTCCCCACTTTCAAGCGCGAGGAGGTAAATTTTTCGTGGTCAATCTCATCTTCGGTAATGGTGAGCATTTCATCCATATCCTGGTTGGCTTCGACCACGACCAAACTGGTCATCAACTTGGTAATCGATGCCATCGGCAAGGCAATATTGGCATTTTTCTCGAACAATACCTGGGAATTGGCTTGATCCATCACAAAGGCCACGCTGGACTTGAGTTCCAGCGGATCAGGCGTACGCTGCAAACCCGCCAGATCACCCACACTGGGCACCGCCCGTTCAACCACTGCCACACGTTGGTATACCACTTTGCGGCGACCATGCACCGTGACCACACGCCGCACCAACTGACTACGTGCAGCTCGGGTATGTACCACGACCGCAAGCTCGCGCCGGGCGTTGGTACTGCTTGCCTTACTGGTCTTGGCTGCTTTGCCGCTGTGGCTTGCCGTTGCTTTTTTCGCGCCATGTTTTTTATGGGCCGCAGAAGCCATATCAGGCAACATAAACAACAAACTGGCAAACAAAGCAATATAGAGTGATTTAACCATGTGCAACTCCTTTTAGGGCAAAGGCAATAACAAGCGAATAACAAGCAAATAACAAGCAACGAACAAACAACAAATAAGCGAAAAATCCGGATGCCAAAGCTTGGAGCCGGAAATTAAGAAAATAAGGTTCTTTCAGTGTAGCAAAATCAGAGAATTTCGCAAGCAAATTAAAGGGTTAGCACACTATTTTGAACAAAATTCTCATTTAGGCGCAGCATCCAGGAAACGAACGAACTGTTCAAGCGGAGCGCGCTCGGTAATCAGGCTGTTTTCGATCTTGCTGTGGTCAGCATAACCCAAGGACATGCCACACACAAATTGCTCCTGATCCGACAATTGCAAGACATCATGAATAATTTTATGATAGCCAATAAATGCCGCCTGCGGGCAAGTATCCAGGCCCCGACCACGCGCCGCAATCATAATATTTTGCAAAAACATCCCGTAATCCAGCCAGGAGCCTTGGGCTAACACCCGATTGATGGTAAACATCATGCCAACTGGCGCATCAAAAAAAGCATAATTGCGCGCATGTTGCGCTGCCATACCCTGCTTGTTATCACGCGTCAAACCCAATAGCGCATACAGATCCCAACCGACTTTACGGCGACGTTCGATAAACGGAGAAATCCATTCGCTGGGGTAATAGTGGTATTGCTCCTGGTGCAAGTGAGCCTGAGAAGGGTCGGATGCGGCCTGAATAATGGCATCGGATAAGCGTTGTTTGATCTCGCCTGTCAGCACATATACTTGCCACGGTTGGGTATTGGTGCCGGAAGGCGCGCGTGCCGCCACCCGCAAAATCGCTTCAATCTCCGCTTGCGGCACAGGTGTGGGTAAAAAAGCACGAATTGAGCGGCGTGATGTGATGGCAGCATCAACAATCTCTTGTTCAGTTCTGGCGGCGTTCGCACTCATAAATAGTCCACAAAATAAGAAAACACCCTATTTTATCCGAAACAGCGGCCGTATTCATTGATAAACATCGACTCAAAAAACCAGAAAAGAAAAAGAAATTCCGGAAATTTGTGCATCGCACCAAAATTTCACTTGACATAATTTTTTCAGCCGATAGAATAGCCTCTGTTGCGATGCACAAATTAACTTTTGCCACTACCAATCATCATTAGGAGAACAATATGTTCAACACATTTCAAGACCAATTTACTACCGCCAACAAAACCAATTTCGACGCGCAAATCGCGATGATGACTGCCTTAACTAACAAAACTTTCGAAGGCATGGAAAAATTGATCGATTTGAATCTCAGCCTGACCAAAGCATCGCTGCAAGAATCCAGCGCCGCCGCAAAATTATTGATGACTTCGAAAGATCCACAAGAATTTTTCGCTCATACTCAAGCGCAAAGCAAGCCAGCCGCTGAAAAAGTATTGGCTTATGGCCGCGAAGTGGTGAGCATTGCCTCCCATACCCAAGCTGAATTCACCAAAGCGGCTGAAGAACAAATTACTGAAACCAATCGCAAAGTCTTATCCATGGTTGATGAAGTCAGCAAGCATGCGCCAGCCGGTTCCGAAGGCGCTGTGTCGGCATTGAAATCGATCATCGGCAATGCCAACGCAGGCTACGAGCAACTGACCAAAACCACCAAACAAGCAGTTGAAACACTGGAAACCAATTTGAATCAGGCAGTGAGCCAAATGGTGAGCTCGGTTGAAAAAGCGACGCCTAAAGCCAAAAAATCTGCTTAATCAAGTCACTTAGGCAATCCGCTTCACCCTGGCAGCAAAGAAAATGCCCCGAACGGGGCATTTTCTTATTCACCCAAATACGCCGCCTGCACCCGGGGATCGTTCAACATTTCTTTGGCGTCGCCCGACATGATCACCGCCCCCGAATCCATCACATAACCGCGATGCGCTGCCTGCAAGGCCAATTTGGCATTTTGCTCAACCAACAAAATGGTGACGCCCTGCGCTGAAATATCACGCACCACTTCAAAAATTTTATTCACCATGATCGGTGACAAACCCATTGACGGTTCATCCAATAGCAGTAACTCCGGATGGCTCATCAAGGCCCGCGCCATCGCCAGCATTTGCTGCTCGCCGCCGGACAAGGTCCCGGCCATTTGTGCCGCACGTTCTTTTAAACGCGGAAACACAGTGAACCATTTCTCGATGTCGGCCTCAATGCCCGCCTTGTCATTGCGCGTAAAAGCGCCCATCATCAAATTTTCCTGGATCGACATGCGGGCAAATACGCCACGCCCTTCCGGCACCATGGCCAGTTTGCGCTCCACCAACTGAAATGATTTCAAGCCCTTCAGTGATTGCCCCTTATATTCAATCGTGCCTTCAATCAGGCAATCGGGCAAGGTCCCCGTGATGGCTTTCAAGGTAGTGGTTTTTCCCGCACCATTGGCACCAATCAAAGTAATAAGCTCACCCTTGTTGACTTCCAGATCAACGCCTTTCACCGCCTTGATGCCACCATATGCAACCTTGAGGCCGCTAATTTTCAATACATTCTCTTTCATTAGTGAGAACCTCCCAAATAGGCATCAATGACGGCTTGATTTTTCTGGATTTCAGCAGGTAGCCCCTCGGCTATCGGCTTACCATATTCGAGCACGGTCATCCGGTCACACAAACCCATCATCAATTTGACATCGTGCTCAATCAACAAGATAGTTTTGCCATCAGCCTTGATTTTCACCAATAGCTCGCGCAATGCCAATTTTTCGGTGGCATTCATGCCTGCTGCGGGTTCATCCAGCGCCAATAGTTTGGGATCGGTTGCCAGGGCACGGGCAATTTCAAGACGGCGTTGATCACCGTAGGACAAAAACCGCGCAGTTCGATTGGCAAACTTTGCAATGCCGACAAATTCCAGTAATTCATGCGCCCGTTGGCGAATTTCGGCTTCCTCGCGACGCGCTGCGCCATGCCTGAAAATAGCCCCAAACACACCTTGATGCGTACGCACATGACGCCCGATCATGACATTTTCGAGTACCGTCATTTCGCCAAACAAGCGAATATTTTGAAATGTGCGGGCAATCCCGGACTTGGCGACTTCGTGCGGTGCCGAGGGCGAATACGGCTGGCCATCCAATTCAAACGTCCCTGTATCGGGTTGATATAAACCGGTGATAACATTAAAGAATGTGGTTTTACCCGCGCCATTGGGGCCAATCAAACCATAAATTTGGCCCTTCATAATTTTGACACCAACATCAGTTAAGGCCTGCAAACCACCAAAGCGCTTATTGACGCCGCTAATATTAAGAATTATTTGATCACTCATCGCCCTCTCCTATGCTGCCATGGTGTCGCTGGAATCGGCACCGGGCCGATCTTCGTGTCTGGGCGCGGGCCACAAGCCTGCCGGACGATTGAGCATCACAATCACCATCGCAAAGCCGTACAATAACTGACGCAAGACTTCTGCCTCAATCCACACCGTGCCAAAAATAGCCTTTTGCAAAGGTTCAACGATATGGCGCAAGATTTCCGGCAATGCGGCCAAAATCGCCCCGCCTAAAATCACCCCGGGCACATGGCCAATCCCACCCAACACCACCATCGCCAGAATCGCAATCGATTCAGTCAAGGAAAACGATTCAGGCGAAACAAAACCTTGAAAGGATGCGAACATCGCGCCAGCAACCCCGGCAAACGAAGCACCCATCGCAAAAGCCAGTAATTTGATATTGCGGGTATTCAAGCCCATTGCCTTGGCTGCAATTTCATCTTCGCGAATGGCCACCCAGGCTCGCCCCAAGCGCGAATCTTGCAAGCGCACCGTGACAAAAATAATGGCCACACACAAAATCAGAAATAGAAAATAATAGGCATTGACCGAAGGCATGGAAAAACCACCGAATATGACCGTTGCATTGGAGCCGGGTTCACCGCCCAATGACACGCCAAAAATCCGGATTGGATCAATTAAATTGATACCTTGTGGCCCATTGGTAATATTGATTGGCGCACCCAGGTTATTCATAAAGATACGAATGATTTCGCCAAAACCCAGTGTCACAATGGCCAAATAATCACCGCGCAATTTCAATGTTGGTGCGCCCAGCAAGGCCCCAAAAAAACCTGCCAAGGCAGCGCCCAAGGGCACAATAAACCATATTGACAGATGTATCCCGCTTTTTCGAATCTCTTCACCAAACAGCGCAACCAAGGCATTGCCGACAATGGGATATTGGTTCACGATCGACTCCAGCACCACCGCAAATTGTGGTGATGCCAGCAAACCCGTCATATACGCGCCCACCGCATAAAATGCGATATAGCCCAAGTCGAGCAAGCCAGCGAAGCCAACAACAATATTTAAGCCAAGCGCCAGCATAATGTAGAGCAAAGACAAATCGACAATACGCACCCAGGAATTACCAAAATTAGCCGAAACAAAGGGGAAGGTAATCAAAACCAACACCATGATCGCCATGCTGCTATAGGCTTTGGTCGGGTTGTTTTTAAAATCAAATACAGTAGACATGAGCTCTCCGATTTTTAAAATTAGGCCCGATCCGCAACACGCTCACCCATAATGCCCGAAGGCCTTATCGTCAGCACAATAATCAACACCACGAAAGCAAAAATATCCTGATAATGACTGCCTAAAAAACCGCCCGTGAGGTCACCAATATAACCGGCACCCAAACTTTCAATCAATCCAAGCAAGATTCCCCCGACCATGGCACCGTAAATATTGCCAATACCGCCCAACACGGCCGCCGAAAAAGCTTTCAGGCCCGGTAAAAAGCCCATACCAAATTGCACCTGAGAATAGTTTGCCCCCCACATCACGCCTGCCACCGAGGCTAAAGCCGCGCCGATCGCAAAGGTCAGGACAATCACTTTGTTCGAATCCACCCCCATCAAACCGGCGACCCGGGGATTTTCCGCCGTGGCCCGCATGGCGCGTCCCATTTTGGTCTTTTCCACCAAAAATACCAAACCCAGCATGGCGGCCAAAGCAAGTACCAATAACAAAATTTGCGTCTGTGAAATGAGCACACCGCCCAAATGGATGGGCTCGGCGGAGAGAATTTGTGGAAACGGCAAGGGGCTGCGGCCCCAGATCTTCATGGCAAAAGTTTGCAACAGAATTGACACGCCAATGGCGGTAATCAAGGGGGCCAGACGTGGCGCATTGCGCAAACGGCGATAGGCAACCCGTTCAATCAGTACATTCACGGCTATGCAAATCGGAATCGAACCCGCAATGGCAATGAACAATTGAACGATGCCGGGCAAGCCAGGCACATAAACATGGAGTAACTTCAAAATCATCAACCCAACCATGGCACCCACCATTAACACCTCGCCATGCGCAAAGTTAATCAGATTTAACACCCCATAGACCATGGTATAACCCAGAGCAATCAGTGCATACATGCTTCCGGTAACCAGGCCATTAATAATTTGCTGGATGAAGGTATCCATTCGTCACATCCCCTTATAAGTTTTAATTTGCTTTTTTATATGATATAAAAAATTGAAAAATTGAAATCAACCCAATGCTTATTTCAGCTTAACGCCATCGAGTCCTTTGGGCAAAGGAAAGGTGATGCTCTCTTCGACACCGGCTAAAGTCCGCACGTTTTTCACTCCCAGCGATTGCAGCCGCTCGACCACCGCCTGCACCAGAATTTCCGGTGCCGAAGCACCTGCGGTTACCCCAACCCGGCGT
>CAMBDR010000026.1 GCA_945864765.1 Janthinobacterium lividum
TGTTTGCACCCGCTTGGCCCCCGCTGCGTTCAAAGCATCTGCCAGCTTCTTGATCCCATCACCTTTAATGGCCGGGTCATTGGCACCGCCGATGATCAACAAAGGAAGATTGCGCTTGATTTTTTTCAGGTTGTCAGGGGCGGTAATGAATTGCAAACCGTCCAGCAAGTCGAGCCATAATTGGTTGCTGCAACGAAAGCCACAAAGTGGATCATTCAGGTATTTATCCACTTCAGCGGTATCGCGGCTGAGCCAATCGGACGGAGTGCGGCTGGGTTTGAAGGCATTGTTGAATGTGCCAAAGGACAGATACTCCAGTAGCGCGCTATAGCCTTTGGGGCCTTGCCGCCAGGCTTCGAAACGGGCAAACAGTTTGGCCTGACGGTAGCGTGCTATCGACGCGTAATTGGAGGCGGAAAGAATCGCACCTTGAATGTGCTGCTTACCGCATTGCATTAAATAAGCTTGGCCAATATAACTACCCATGCTATGGGCCAACAGAATAATCGGGGTCTTGGGATACTTCTTGCGGATATATTGGTTCACACTGGCTAAATCGCCCACCACCTTGTTCCAGCCATCATGATCAGCATAGTGGCCAAAAGCGCCGTTTTTAGCAGTTTGGCCGTGCCCACGGATATCGTGCGCCACCACCGCAAAGCCTGCTGGCACCAAGGCCTGCGCCAGGCGCTCGTAGCGGGCGCTATGTTCGGCCATGCCATGAGAAATCATGAGAATCGCTTTTGGGGCGGCGTCATTAAACCAACGATTGACGTAGAGCTGGGTGCCGTCGCTGGCATCGAGCCAAAAATTTTCATGTTGCATGATGATCCTTGTCCATGTGGAATGGGCATTCTACACTGCGAGTGTCAGATAGTCCAAGAGCGTTTTTGGTATTGTGAGGCTGCCTTCTAATTCAAGCATAATCAATGAGCAGGGGCGCATGGTCGGAAAAGCGTTGATCCTTGTACACCGACACCTGTTTGGCCAGACTCGCGATACCTGGCGTGGCGATTTGGTAATCAATGCGCCACCCGACATTTTTGGCCCAGGCCTGACCGCGATTACTCCACCAGGTGTATTGCCCGGGACTCTGATCGAGCTTACGATGCACATCCACATAACCGATTTCATCAAAAATTTGCGTCATCCAGGCACGCTCTTCGGGCAGAAACCCGGAATTTTTGAGATTACCCTTCCAATTTTTCAAATCGATTTCTTTATGGGCGATATTCCAGTCGCCCGAAATCACTACCTCACGCCCACTCGCATGCAAGGCTTGCAAATGCGGATAAAACACTTCCATAAACACAAACTTGGCCGCCTGGCGCTCGGGCGAGGAGGAACCAGACGGGCAATATACCGAGATAATGGTCAAATTACCAAAATCGCAGCGCACATAACGCCCTTCGGCATCAAAATCAGGATGCCCAAAACCAATGATGACTTGATCCGGCCTTTGTTTGCTATACACGCCCACCCCGGAATAGCCTTTTTTCTCGGCATAATGAAAATGCCCGTGGTAGCCGGGCGGGTTGTGCATGGCATCGCTCATATCGCCCGCTTGGGCTTTGAGTTCCTGGACGCAGACAAAGTCAGCGTTTTGTTGTGCCATCCATTCAAAAAAACCCTTTTGGGAGGCGGAACGAATGCCGTTCAGATTGGCGGAAATAATTCTGGTCATAATGTGTTGTGCTTATGTTGTGTTTGTGTTGTGTCAAGTTCTGAAAAAAAGCAGGCTGAAAAAGGGTATAGCATAACCGATTCACTATAAAATACAGCTTCCACCATCATTTACCGAGCATGAGGTTCACTTGAATACCGTTCGCCAAGAGTTTATTGCCTTTTCCGTCGCCGCTGGTGTGTTGCGTTTTGGCGAATTTGTCACCAAGGCAGGTCGCCTGTCACCTTACTTTTTTAACGCGGGCTTATTCCACGATGGCGCGGTGCTGGGTAAATTGGCACAGTTTTATGCACAAACCCTGATCGATTCCGGTGTTGAATTTGATATGTTATTTGGCCCGGCCTACAAAGGCATTACCCTGGCCTCGGCCACCGCCGTAGCGCTGGCCGCGCAAGGGCGCAATACCCCATTTGCGTTTAACCGCAAAGAAGCCAAAGACCATGGCGAAGGCGGCAGCTTGATCGGGGCAAAATTGCAAGGACGGGTAGTGATTATCGACGATGTAATTTCGGCCGGCACCTCGGTGCGGGAATCGGTTGAGATGATACGTGCAGCGGGCGCAACCCCGTGTGCCGTACTGATTGCGCTGGATCGGATGGAGCGTTCTGGGAAAGATGATGCCTTATCGCCACATTCTGCGGTGCAGGAAGTCAGTCAAGCGTATAATATCCCCGTGTTGTCTATTGCTAATTTGACTGATTTATTTGACTATCTCGCAAACACCGGGCCAGAACTGGCCCAATATGCCGATGCAGTAAGGAAATATCGTGATCGTTATGGAATCGATTAAACGCAACCCCCGTGTTGCCGGGCTGCTTGCTGGTGTCGTTTTGGCATGCTTGCCCCATTTGGCCCAGGCCGGAATCTTTATGTGTAAAGATGCTTCTGGCCGCACCATTACTTCTGACAGGCCCATTCCCGAATGCGCCAACCGTGCGGTGAAAGAATTAAACGTCTCCGGCACAGTCAAGCGCGAAATACCCGCGCCACTCACGGTGGAACAACGCCAATTGAAAAAAGAAGCGGAGGACAAGCGTAAGGCTGACGAAGAGGTAACGGCAGAAATACGACGGCGCGACGTTGGCTTACTCGCCACCTATCAAAATGAACAACAGATTGATACCGAACGCAAACGCGCGCTCACCCAACTTCGCAACAATATTTCGATTGCCGTCACTGAACAAAATGCCGCCTTGGTCCGGCGTAAAGTGGCGCAAGCCGAAATTACTGCCCTGACCGAGAATAAAGCCCCGGTTCCAAGCCACTTGAAAGCCAAATTAATGCAAGCGGATAAATCCATTTTATTTGAGACCAGAACCAAAGAATCATTGGAAGCTGAAATGGTGAAAATCGGCCTCAAATATGATCAAATCATGACACGTTACCGTTTGGTTGTTGCCAATGGCCCCGGATTCGATGCAGCCACGGCAGTGGCGAGTGCTGCGAGTGCTGCAAGTTCAGCTTCCAAGCCCTGAGCCGGGGTGTCATACCGCAATTCGCCATCAGGCAAGCATTCTCCGGGCAAACCAGTATAATGGCGCTTGATTGTTTTTTTGCGTCCAAACCTGCGTTTTTTGAGTATTGCCCATGCTAGCCCATCAAAGACAAGAAATTATCGCCCTGTTCCAATCGGTTCTGGCTCCCGTTTTGAGTGCTGCCGACCTGAGTGCCGCCGGCTTACCCAACCACGTCACGCTGGAGCGCCCGCGTGACCCCACCCATGGTGACGTGGCCTGTAATGTCGCGCTGCAACTAGCCAAAGCGCTCAAAACCAATCCGCGCGCACTGGCGCAAACTTTGGTTGATGGCATCATGAGTCAGGCAGGCGTGAGTGATTTATTAGCCAGTGCCGAAATCGCCGGGCCGGGTTTTATCAACCTGCGTTTAAGTGAGCATGCCAAGCAGGCGGTGGTGCAGACCATCCAACGCGAAGCCGAAAAATTTGGCCATAGCAACAGCGGCGCGGGTAAATCGGTCATTATCGAATTTGTTTCTGCCAACCCCACCGGGCCGTTGCATGTCGGGCACGGCCGCCAAGCCGCCTTGGGCGATGCGCTGTCATCCTTATTTGAAGCGCAGGGCTATCAGGTTACGCGTGAATTTTATTATAACGATGCCGGGGTGCAAATCGCCACCCTCGCCAACTCCACCCAAGCGCGATTGCAAGGTTTGCGTCCGGGTGATGCGGCTTGGCCTGAAAGTGCCTATAACGGCGACTATATCGCCGATATTGCCGCCGATTTTATGGCCAAAAAGACGGTGTGCGCCAGCGATGGCGTGCCCGTCACAGGCACGGGCGATATTAACGATCTCGAATCGATACGGCAATTTGCGGTGGCGTATTTGCGCAATGAGCAAGATATCGATATGCAAGCCTTTGGCGTTAAATTTGATAACTACTTCCTCGAATCCTCGCTCTATACCGACGGTAAAGTGGACGCCACCGTCAAGGCATTAATCGACTCGGGCAAAACCTATGAGTTGGATGGCGCGCTGTGGTTGCGCACCACCGACTACGGCGACGACAAAGATCGCGTGATGCGCAAATCCGACGGCAACTACACCTATTTTGTGCCGGACGTGGCCTATCACGTAGTCAAATGGCAGCGTGGCTTTACCCAGGCGATTAATGTGCAGGGCGGCGACCACCATAGCACCACCATCCGGGTGCGAGCCGGTTTGCAGGCAATTAATCTGGGCATTCCCAAGGGTTACCCGGATTACGTGTTGCACAAAATGGTCACTGTCATGAAAGACGGTGCAGAAGTTAAAATTTCGAAACGGGCTGGCTCTTACGTCACCGTGCGCGACTTAATTGAATGGTCGGGCAATGGTGACGTGGTCAAGGGGCGTGACGCCGTGCGCTTTTTCTTTATCTCACGCAAAGCCGATACCGAATTCGTGTTTGATGTCGATATCGCCCTGAATGAATCGGATGACAACCCGGTCTATTATGTGCAATATGCGCATGCCCGTATGTGCCGCATCATCGAAAAATCCGGGCTTGACAACGAGCAACTCGATCAAGCTGATTTAAGCCCCTTAACTGCGCCCAAAGAAGCGCTATTATTGGCCAAACTGGCGAGCTACCCCGATGGTTTGGAACATGCGCTCAGTGAATTGGGACCGCACCAAATTGCCTTCTATTTACGTGAATTGGCCGGGCAAATGCATGCTTATTTGGGTGCAGAACGGGTGCTGACCGACGATTTGGCCACCAAAACCGCGCGGGTAGCCCTGTTACGCGCGACTCGCCAGGTCATCCGCAACGGCTTGGGCTTATTGGGCGTATCCGCACCCGAGAAAATGTAAGGAGCATCATGAAACTCGTCTCGCAACGTGGCAGCACCTTGATTGGCATTATTATTGGCCTTGTGATTGGTTTGGCTTTGGCCGTAGTGGTCGCTTTGGTGATTACCAAGGGCTCTTCGCCATTTGTTAATAAAGTAAAAGATAACAAGGGCAGTGACGCCAGCACAGGCCAAATCAGTGACCCGAACAAACCCATGTATGGCAATGCCAGTGCCGCCAAAGAAGCGGCCAAAGAGTTTGCGCCGGAACCCTCGGCCAGCGCCGCAGCCACCACCGCCGTGGTGCCACCCGGCCCAACGCCTGCCGTTATTCCTGCGCCTGCGCCAGCAAGCAACAAGCCCGAAACCAAGCCACCAGAAGACAAGCTCGATAAATTAATCGACAAAGCCATTGCCAAAACTGATACCGCAGCCGAAGACAAATGGGTTTACTTTTTGCAGGCTGGTGCGTTTAAAGAGCAAAGCGACGCTGAAAATACCCGCGCCAAACTGGCATTATTAGGGTTTGAGGCAAGTTTGAGTGAACGAAGTACCGATAATGGTGTCCTATACCGGGTAAGAGTGGGGCCGTACAATCAAATTGAAGCCATGAACAAGGTGCGAGCCAAACTGATCGAAAACGGTATCGATGTTTCTATTGTGCATAATCAAAGGTAATTTCTAAAATTTCATAAGGACAATCATGCGAATTCTCAAATATTTAATCGTTTCACTGAGCGCTTCACTGAGCTTTGGTTTGCTCGCCATCAGCCCCGCCACCTTTGCAGGTGAAGGCCCGGGTTATACCGTATTAACCGACCCACAATCGACCGATTCGGGCAAAAAAGTGGAAGTGACCGAGTTTTTTGCTTATGGCTGCCCGCATTGCTTTGGTTTTGATCCTGTTTTGGCGGCATGGGTGAAAAAGCAGGGTGACCAAATTGTTTTCAAGCGTGTTCCTGTCAACTTCCGCCCGGAATGGGTATTGCACGAACGCATGTATTACGCGCTTGAAGCGATGGGTAAACTCGAAGACACACATGCCAAGATTTTCAATGCCTTACACGTAGACCGCCAACGCCTGGACAATGATGAAGCGATTTTGGCATTGATGATCAAGCTGGGTATCGACAAGCAAAAGTTTACCGATGCGTATGGCTCGTTTTCGGTTCAAGCCAAAGTCAAGCGG
This sequence comes from Janthinobacterium lividum, assembly GCA_945864765.1. Classification (GTDB taxonomy): domain Bacteria; phylum Pseudomonadota; class Gammaproteobacteria; order Burkholderiales; family Burkholderiaceae_D; genus CAMBDR01. The sequence goes on from CAMBDR010000026.1 coordinate 6,164, forward strand.
GTTGGACAATTGCAAGCCAGTTATAAAATCGACCAAGTTCCTTTGGTGGTAGTTGATGGCCGCTACGCCACCTCCCCTTCCAAGGCGGGAGAGATGATTGGTCACGATAAGCCGGAGTCAGAGCAGCAGAAAGTGGCCATCAAAATTCTGGATGACCTGGTTGCCAAGTCCAAAAAGAAGTAATGGTTGCGGTTGTAAATAGTATCAACAAAAGGCGGAGAAATTCCGCCTTTTTTATCGCTTTAAAAAAATACCCTGATAAGCTGTGCTGGTGAAAAAATATGCGCTATACTGCACAAATCGACCTTAACGCTATTCAAATCAAGCCAACATAAATTTCAACCCGTACTAATGTCGTTCAAACGAATCGAGAACGAGGCAGGCCTCCCTGAAAACGGGGCTACTCAACTCAATTATTTTGTGAACGAGCTTGGCGTCCCCAAAAATGACCCCGCTCACACCGCGTTGCTGGATCTTAATAAGCCAGCCGAGCAGCACTTCGCCTGCTTAAATTGCCCCGCACAACAATCCCCAGCCACCGCCACGGTCACCACCAGGCCGATCAACAAACCGATTGAGCAGCGCTTGGTCGGCATCACCATGTTATTGGTAGACGATAGTTTGACCAGTCAATTAGTCGCGCGAACCATGCTGGCGCGTGCAGGTGCCCGTGTTGAAGTTGCCAATAATGGTTATGACGCAGTGGAAATTTTGCGTCAGAAGGCCAAACACTACGATATGGTATTAATGGATGTGCAAATGCCCGTCATGGATGGGCTGACGGCCACGCGTGTTGTGCGCGAAGAATTGAAACTCGCCCTACCCATCCTTGCCATGAGCGCGGGCACCGCAGCGGGCGACCAGGAAGCCTGCCGCAGCGCTGGCATGAATGGTTTTGTTGCCAAGCCCCTGTGTATTGTTGCGGCGATCGATACCATATTGCAACACGTAGCGGTTGCGCCATGCGCTGAGGAAATTATTTCTGGCACCGCTTTGCTCGAAATTTGTGATGCCCAACCGGATTTTCGCATCACGCTGGCAGAGTTAATCAAAAACATGATGGCGCAAAGCCAGCCGCAGTTACAACAGGTGCGGCAATGTTTGCAACAAGGGCAGCCCATTGCCGCAGCCAGCATCTTGCATGATATGCGTGGCAGCATCGGTTTTCTGGATGCAAAACCCTTTACCAGCACCGCGCTGGCACTGGAAAATGCCATCAAGCGCAACGATCATGCCCCGATCCCCGGTTTGCTGCACGATACCGATGTCGCTTTAGGGCAAGTTTTGCAAGCGGTACAACCGTGGTTGGAAAAACTGGGGTGTGGCCACGGGTAGCAAAAACCCGGATGACTGGAATTTGTATCAAGCCAATCGCCCAACCCCACTTCCAGCTTGGCGCGCTGTACCCTATTCGTGGGCAGTGCGCCAATTGTTACGGTATCAATATCTCAATAAAACCACAGCAATTGTAAAAAAACCACACTTAAGCGTCGCAAAATTCAATTCACTGGACGGCCAATAATACGGCTGGCTAAAATACCTCTTCGCAATTTTAACCACACGTTAAATAGAGGACAACAAATGACACTGCCCACTGAACACAAAGGATTGTTTGAACGCCTGCGTGACATTCACGATGACCGCAAGCATTTGCAGGAAGCGGCGCAACTGGCGCTGCAAGTTGAATTTACCACCATCCCGGCCTATTTACAGGCCATGTATTCGATCAGCGATGTGGAATCAAGCGCCTACCAAACCCTGCGCAGCGTGGTGATGGAAGAGATGTTCCACTTGAATCAAGCCGCTAATACCGTGGTGGCACTGGGCGCGCTGCCCTGCTTTACCGGCGCGGCAGTGCCCACCTACCCGTGCTATTTGCCGCACGCCAATCAAAAAACCACGCCCTTCGTCGGCCTGTACCGCGCCTCGACCGATGTGTTTGAAAACGTCTTCGTCGCCATCGAAGAACCTGCGCCACCGCATGTGCCACCGCGCGGCGACAACTATTCCACCATTGCCCAATTGTATGAATCGCTGTTGGCGGGCATGGAAAGCTATAGCGGCAGCACGCCGCTGTTTCAGGAAGACCCCAACGGGCGGCAGCGCACCGATATTTACCTGGGTAAATTCGGCGGCAAGCCGGTGCATGTAACCTGCATGCGAAGCGCCAAACTGGGTATTACCGAAATCATGCAGCAAGGCGAAGGCACGGTGCCGGAAGGGCAAGAAATGCGCGCCAGCCAACCGTTTGCCACCTATAACAATTACGCGACTCGTAGCGATGGCACCTATGGCCCCATCGTTGGCTTACCGCATGAGTTGTCGCACTTCGTCAAGTTTCGCCAGGTGGCGCTGGACACCGCCAACTTCCCGCCGACCTACCCGATTGTTTCCAATCCGCGCCGGGAAGAATTCTCCGAGCGCGCGCTGGCCTTGGCGACGGCCTTTGATTATTGCTACAGCCTGATGCTGGACGCGCTCGAACACAGCTTCCACAAACATGGCAGAACGCAAGCCGACCCGTTCTTTGCCGTGGTGCTGCCACTGATGCACCAATATCTGCCCTCGCTGGCACGCATGTTGATGACCACCCCGCTGCGCGAACAGGGTGACCCGGCAGTTGGCCCGAACGCTGCCCCGACCTGGCTGTATTCACCCCATATCACCCTGGCCGATGTGGCCCGCGTGTTACAGCCCTTGTTGGGCAGTAATGAATTTAGCAACGGCGAACTGGATGTGATCAAAAGCATTATCGCCAACGTCCATCACCTGAGCAGTTGAACTGGCGACACTGGCCGACCAGGACTTATTGGCCGCACTGCAACCTGACACCGCACATTGATCCAAAAATTTGGAGGAATTATGATTGAATACAAGATTTTCCCGGCAATTGGCATGGCCCGCGTAGGCAATGCTCCGGCCAAGTTTTACATTGGCCCCGAACAATATCGTGGCCTGCCAAGCAACCCGGACGGCCGCCCCTTTACCGAACATGATTTTCGTGATGAAAGCGGCAAACTCTGCCGTCAGGCCGCGCTATTTCATATTTACCAAATCGAAAACGGGGTAGAGACCGAAATCACGCTCGACAGTAGCGACATCAAATCCATCGTCTGGCATGCCCATCTGGCCAATAAAAAACCGAGCTGGTATCAATTTCAAGTGTCACTGGGCGAAGACGGCTATGCCTCCAACCACCCGCTGCGCAACCCCACCGTAACCGGCTCTGAGCGCAGCAAATTAATCATCGATGCCGGGCCGCGTCAAATCCACGGTAAAAATGTCGGCCCGATAGGCTTTAATCGCGACAATATTCCCGCCACCTACCAGGGCGGGCACTTCCCGGATGGCCCCTTACAACCGATGAACGATTCCATCGACACCCTGGGCGAACTGCGCACCGACGCCCATGGCCGCCTGCTGGTATTGGGTGGGCTGGGTATTTCCGGCACCACCGATGCCGATGCCTCGATTCCGCTGGGTTCCTACGCCAACAATGACAACTGGTGGGACGACACCTCGGACGGCCCGATTGGCGCAACCATCACCTTCAACGACGGCAGCGTGGTTCAAGCCGCCCCCGCCACGGTACTGGTGGGGCCGCCCAAATATGCGCCGGAAATTGCCAATCTGGTGTCGCTGTACGATACCATTTTCGATGCCTCGGTACGCTCGGGCAATTTCCCTGCGATTTTCGCCAATGGCTTCTGGAAAGCTGGCAAGGATGGATACAAGCCCAGCTTTGTTACCGAAATCAAGCCCTTGCTGGAACGTGCGATTCTCTACCCCTGGGTGGCGGCGATTCCGCCCAAACCGCATAAATTTGATTTTGCCATGCTGGGCAAATTAAACAGCACGCATGATCAGGGCGACCCCGCTTTCAAAGGCTTGCGCAGCTATATTCTCGACTTTTTGCGCCCGCCCGGCAGTGAAAACGTGATCATCAATTCACCCGATGCCGACAATAGCGGTTCACCCCTGCTGGGTGGCGTGGGTGCCACCATGATGCCGTTTTTGGCGGGTGACAATGCCCTCATTCCCGGCCATTTTCCTTCCAAATATTTGCGCATTACCGATACCCAATACTTCTTCTTGCAGCAATGGGTAGCGGGCTGGTTCACCCATGCCCCTGCGCCCACCAAAACGCCGGGCAGCAACCTGAGCCGCAATGTGTTGGAAAACCTGGTCGGCGGGGCGTTTTCACCCGGTATTGAAATGAGCTGGATTTCACGCAATCCGGCCATTTATGCCGAGCCACTACGCATTCATTCCCACTTTGTCGAGCACGGCCCCTTGCAACTCGACTTTAACCCGGCGCGCGGCATGGAAGCGGGGGATTTGACGCGCTATATGGCCATACCGTGGCAAGCCGACTTTAACGAATGCTCGTCCCAACCCACCGACGGGCGGGTGCTGTGGTGGTGGCCCGCGCAGCGGCCGGAATATGTATATCTGGAGCCGGAACCAGAACCCGTCAGAACCGCCGCTGGCGTGCCGCCACCGCCGGGGCCAAAGACGGGCAAACAAGTGCCCTGGCTGGGCACCGACTTTGACCAGCAAGCCAGTACCTACATCCAGTTTGATGATGATGTCGATATGGTGCGCTATTGGGCTGGCTTGGGCTTTGTGCTGGAAAAAGATATTCAGGGCGAAAGACGCTTTGTGGAAGTGGCGCGCACACTACCACGGCCATTCATTCCCGGTGAGTGATCGTTTGGCAAGCGCAACCTTGCCGGAATCGGACGACTTTGACGTGCTGATTCTGGGGGCCGGGCCGGCCGGCTCGGCCACCGCCCTCGCCTTGCTCGCGGCGGGGGTGGAACGGGTGTTATTGCTGGACCGCGACCTGGCGCGCCCATTTGCGATTGGCGAATCGGCCACGCCCGATGTGGCGCAGCATTTGCAGCGTTTGGGGTTGGCGTGCGACTTGGGCGCGTTGGGGCATATGCCGTATTACGCCAATTGCTCGCTGTGGGGTGGGGGCGCGCCGGTGTTGGATCATTTTATCCGGCGCGGCCATAGTCATGGCTGGCATTTGGATCGGGCCGCGTTTGACCGTTGGTTGAGGCAGGAAGCTGCCGCGCGCGGCGCGCACGTGCTGGCCCCCGCGAGCGTGGACGCGTTGGCCCCCGCAGGCGCAGGCTGGCAGGTGACGCTGGCGGGTGCAGACATGGGCGCAGGCGTAGCGCGCCAGGTCAGCGCGCGCGTGCTGGTAGACGCCAGCGGGCGGCGCGCCGCCCTCGCCACCCGCTTGGGTGCGCAACAGCAGCGTTTGGATACGCTGGTGGCCCTGGCCGTGCATGCCAATGCGGCAGGGGATGCACTGAACGGTTTATCGCTGGTGGAGCCTTTTGCCGACGGATGGTGGTATGCCACCTGCGTGCCGGACGGGCGCGCCGTGGTTACCCTGATGACCGATCACGATATTGCCCGCGACAAGAATTATTATCAACCCGAAGCCTATCTGGCAGCCTGGCGCGCCACTCAGGAACTGGCGGCACGCGTACCCGCGCCTGCGCAACTGCCACCATCCCCGGCGATACAAGCCTTTGCCGCCCACAGCAGCTTCATCAACCGTGCCGCCGGGCGCAACTGGCTGGCGGTAGGCGATGCACTGCTGGCATTTGACCCACTCACCTCCTCCGGCATTGCCGGGGCGCTGGGTGATGCGCCGGGTGCCGCCGCAGTCATCCTGGCGCAACTGGCGGGTGATATTGCCCCGGCCAAAGCTTGGGCCGAGCGTGCCAACCGCAGCTTTACCCGCTATTTGCAAGGCTTGCGCCAACATTATGGTCATGAGCGGCGCTGGCCTCAAGAGCCATTTTGGGCGCGGCGGCAGCAAGCGGTTTAATCGGTATCGTCATGCCAGACCCGGAGGTGGCGGCAAACTCTTGTTCAAAGCGCAGCATGATGGCCACATCCGCAATCGCCAATGGCAAAAACGCGCCATCATATTTGATGACCGCAACGTGCGCCAGCGCCCATGCGGTTCCCTCCATTGCCAGTTTATGTTCCACCAGACAAGCTGCCGCCTGCGCGTGATTAAGCAAATGGGTTTGCGGTTCGGTATGCAAGCGACGGCTATCGATCAACATATATTGCCCGCCCTGAAGTGCCAAAATGACCAGATTGGGCGTATTGCTGGTTCGCCGCCAACTTTCTTGCCACAGCGCCACCTGTCGCTCGGCTTCGGGCAAGAGCTTGCTGTCGGCAAAGGTCGCTTGCGCCGATACGGCCGAAAAGTGATAGGCCAATTGCGCCCGATTGGCAAGGCCGGGAAAAATAGTGGCATACTTGGCATGCGCTTGCAGTTGGCCCAGGCCATATTCTTGCGGCGCGGTAAAATACGGGCTAAAGCGCTCAATTACAATCGGGTACACCCCATGCGGGGGCGGCAAATGGTCGAGTGCCGGCAAAATCTGCAATACCTCGGCAAACCATTGTTCTTTTTCACCGGGAAAGCCATATAACCAATTCCAACTGAGCGCAATATTGAGCGCACGGGCGTAACGCATCAACGCAATATTTTGTTTCGCACTCACGCCTTTTTTCATCAAGCGCAGCGATTGGGTATGCAAGCTTTCAATGCCAGGTTGAATCCGGTCGATGCCCGCTTTTTTCAGCAACACCGTTTTCGCCAGATCGATATTCGACTTTTGCTCGTAAAACAACTTCAAATCGCTTTGCGCCCCGGCCAGCCTGGGTAACAGCGTCACAAAATACGAATGCGGCATGATATTGTCAGTCATCAACACCCGGCTGGCACCATAATCGCGCTGCAGCGTCATCAGTTCATCAAAGACTTTATCCGGCGCTTTTTCACGAAAACCCATGCCTTGGCCATTCAAACCACAAAAGGTGCAGTGATGTTTTTGCCCCCACCAGCAGCCCCTGCTGGATTCATACACCAATTGTAGTTGTTGGCGGGTGGGTGAATCGGGCAAGTGCAATGCAAGCTGATCCACAAATTCAGAAAAATCATTGGCTGGCAAATCGCCCACCGTCTCATTGGGGGCGCAACGGATAATTTTCTGTCCGACCCAGGCAGTGGGGTTGGCCAGAAAATCGGCGAATGCCAGTTCGCTGTCGCCGGAAAAAATGTGATCCGCTTCCGGGATATAGCTGGCCATGCCATCGGCCATTTCGCCCTGGCAATTGGCACCGCCGATAATCAACACGCTCTGTGGCAATGCCACGCGACAGGCTTGCAGCACAATTTTGCTGGCATTGGTTTGCTCGTAAGTGCTGGAAACGCCAATAATGTCATACCCTTGGGCCGCGATCTGTTGCACCACGGTTTGCTGCCATTGCACAAATGCTGCGCGCAAGTCGGCCAGCGTGAAATGGGTATCAAATTCCTGATTGACCTTGGCCAGATCCGGCGGCGCAACCTGATCGCCATTGGCAAACCAGGCCATCAAATGTTCGCCCAGAAAATCCTGGTAGGGATAATTACAAATGATCTCGTATTGCGCTTCGCCGATGAGCGCAGCCAGCATCAGATTGCTGTAAAGAATCTCAACTTTAAGCCCACGCGCCCGTGCAACGCTTTGCAACACATGCACACCGATACTGGGCAGTGTGGCGCTGGCAAAAGGCGGCACGATTAATAAAGTACGGGTGGCTGACATAATGTGGCCTCGCGTGGCAGGCTGAGTATCGGGCTGAGTATCGGGCTGAGTATCGGGCTAAGAATCGAGCTAAGAATCGAGCTAAACATCGGCAAAGTTTGCCACAGTTATTCCCTAAAAGCAAAAATTTTTCCGCATGACAGAAAAAATATCCGAAAGCATTACCGAAATTTCCACATGGCATTGATTTTCCGCTGCAACACCACTATACTCAAATCTTATGAACTTTGGCGCTCTGAATGATTGGTCATTTTATGCAATCTTCAGGATAAAAAGTTCTTTTTTTCATTCAATTATTCAGGAGTAAGCCATGAGCGCAGAAATGGTAAGTGAAGTAGTCCGGCTGGAAACCGTAAATCCAGCCTTTCGCACCGCATTCCGGGCCGACCAAAATCAAGCATTGACGCTATTTGCCAATGAACTCAAATGTGGTAGCAGTGCCGGACTAACCCGGACTGAAATTGATGGCATTTTGGGCATCAGCGATGAAGAATTCAAGGCTTTTTCACATATTGCTGCGGTGGTTGGGGTTTCCCTGAACACCCCACAAACACGGGTTGCATCCCAGTTGCTCTATTAATTGCAGAATTGATTGTATTACCTGCGCAGTGGGTTAGCTTGCATGACCAGCCTGCGCCTGGTTCCAGAGGAAATACCATGTCCCGTGTCGCCCATCTCAAGTTTGTCGCCGATTTGGCGGTCAGGCAGTACGCCTCGTTGGTGGAAGCGCTTTTTTACAGCCCCAAAGTCAAGACAATTTTTCTCGAATACCTGATCACCGTACATACCATGATTCGCGCCAGCGAACCCTTGCTGCAAACTGCCGCTGACGAGGCCCGCCGCCGCTGTGAGCTGGGTGATCAAAGTTGCGCCGGGCTGGCTGAGTTTTATCTGGCGCATAAGGAAGAAGAACGCGATCATGCGCAATGGCTGCTGGACGACATTCAAGCCATGGGCGTGGCACCGGAAGTGGTACTGCAGCGCCAGCCATCACACGAGGTTGCGGCACTGATCGGCTCACAATATTACTGGATTTTGCATTACCATCCGGGCTTTTTAATGGCCGCCATGCTGATCTTTGAAGGCTACCCGATGGAACGTAGCGGGGTTTTGCGCATCCAGCAACTCACTGGCCTGCCCGACCAGGCGTTTCGCACGCTCATGGTGCATACCGATCTGGATGTCATGCATTCTGCCGACCTGTTCCGCTTTCTTGAAACCTGCGCACTGCCAGACGATATTTTTAAGGGCCTTGCGACCTCCGCCATTCAGATCTGTGCGATGGCAGCCAAAGTATTCAAGGCTTTGGGTGAGAATGACAGTGCGGTGGCCAACTGAAATAACCGGGGCAAGCATCCGATCCGCATGAGCTCACAAGAGCGGCTGGCGCGTGCCAATGTGCTGCGTCAGGACATTGCGCCTTACGTCGTTACGCCAGAAGATATCGAGGCCGCCATTGAAGAGGGGCATGTTCGGGTTATGACTGAGAATGTGTGGCCCTGGCACTGACCGATTTTGCGCATTAAAACCCCATCCGCTCAGGGAAGGGTCAGCGCTTCCAGCGATTCACACAAAGCACCATTTTGCCCGGCATGTTGATCACTACGGCCAAACAATACGCGCATCCCACATTGCGAACCCCACATACCTGCCGCGTTATGGCCGACGCCTTGCACCATAAAATAGCGATGCGCAGCATCAAGCTGCATACTTAGCTTATGTTTTTTCGCCTGGGCGATTTCATAATTACAATTGCTCATTGCGCGTTGTAAGCGCGCTCGCCCACTCAAATTGGCCGGGGCCGACTGATCCAGTAGCCCGTCTGGCTGCGTATCCTCAGAACCGGCAAAATAGCTGACCTGACGCGCAGCAAAGCGCGCAAACATTTGCATGGGGCTGAGGGTGAGCGGATATTTAAAATCGACGCCGGAAAAATCCAGCCCATATTTATACCGGTTAAAATCCGCCACCGGCCCGGTATAGGGCGCAAACGCCGTCGCGCCCTGGCTCACATCGCCAAGCGGGCGATCTTTATCAAAATACAGGTAGGTGCCGGGATTGGCGATAGCGTATTCCAGGCT
>CAMBDR010000027.1 GCA_945864765.1 Janthinobacterium lividum
ATGCAAACGAATTGGGGATGCCCATTTTGAAGGGGCGAAGTTTGATGAAAAAACCGTATTTCCTATTGGATTTGAGATGCGGACAGGCAAGAAAGAATAGTGACAATCCCACCAGCACAGCGATTATTATTGTCAGTTCGAGATAAGAAAAGCGGACGCGTCAAAAAGTGGGGCGCGGCAAAATGCCGAGAAGCAAAATCAACCCCAAAATCAAAAGCTCCCTTTGGGAAATTTGGCCGTCATTGCTCAGCGGTGGCGGCCAAGTGTTGCGGCTAATGTTGCGCAACGAAGTCATAAGGCACAACGGCCAGTTTCCAGATCTCGCTGAGGTGGTTTGCAGTGGGGCCAACGCGCTCAAAAGCCGGCAGCCTGTGCCCATGTTGGCGGCGGTGGTTGTACGAAGCATCGTTTTTGAAACAAGGCCGTGCCAAGTTTGCGGCCAATGGATACGCTATTCAGCCGTCACCCGGCAGTCATCGGATCGCCGCCCGGCCGATTGCAATTCGTGCAGCGAGGAAAAAGGCACGGCATCGGATCGCCGCCCGGCGGCGCGCCTGCCTGGTGGTCGGTGGTTGCGCGATGTCCTCCAGCCGCGTGCGCGGTAAATAACCCCAGCAAAAGCATAAAAAGCCTGGCGCATGGCTGCCAGCGCGCCAAGGCGCGAGGTAACATTGGCAGAGTCTGCTAACTATTCGCACCATGCGTGGCATAAACCACCCTCTACTACGCAATACATTGGTAGTTTCCGCCTTTCCTCTTTAGCCGCCGTTGCGCCCCCCCCCTTCAATAAGCTTCGCGCACCAGATTGGCGTAGGGTAAAAGATTACTTGTGGATTCGAGCGCCGCTTCATACGCATCACGTAACGCATGCGCTGCTTTCATATAGCCAAGATATTCCATGTCTAAAAGGTCATACTCATCCTCATCGGGGTCGATGCCTTTTAATTGTTCCTGCAACTGCCATATCTTCTCATCGACGGCACGTATGGCTCTGGCCAAGGTAACGCCGTTTACGTCCTGCATAAAATTGCGCTCTCACACTTGCGCCTGAATTTTCTTAAAATGCGCCAGCAAAACCGGGGTTTTGGCATAACCGGACGAAAGTAAAAATAATTGCTCATTTTGCACCACCAGCAAACTCGGAAAACCCGTAATGCCCCAATGCGCAGCTTGCTCAAAATGCGCGTTGGTTTGAGTTTTTGCGGGCTGTCCCTGCCAAAACGCTAAAAATTCATCCTCTTTTGTAGGGTGATTCAAGCGCGTCAACGCCTGGCAACTCACTTGCGCCAACACCTCGCCTTGCGTTACATCTTGCCCCTTGCTATAAAATGCCTGTTGCAACGCGGCAAACAAAGCCAGTTGCGCCATCGATGGCAACTCCGGGTAAAGCATGCGGGCCGTGACGAAGGCGCGGCAGATCGGCTCGGTATCGTAGACAAAACCGGGGTGCTCAATCGCCGCAAAATTAAACGGTAAGCCACTGGCTTGTTGCACCTGCTTCCAGTGCCCATGAATGAAATCCCGAAATTCCGGCGTCACGCTGTCTTTACCGCCTGCACGCAAACCACCCATCACGAAATCGAGTTTGACGTTGGGAATCGCCTTCAACAGCGCCGCCAACTCGGGGCCAAACCCGTAACACCAGGAACACATCGGGTCGCCTACATAGATCAAGTGGTTCATGAATCCCCTTTTAACTCAGTCCACCCCTGCAAACCGCAGCAGGCTCCCCATGCCTGATTATTTTGCAAAATCAGCTTGCACAGTCATCTTAAGCATTCAACTTGCTGCGCAACAGCTCGGTCAATTGCGCCGGATTGGCGCGCCCCTTACTGGCTTTCATGGCTTGCCCAATCAAGGCATTCATCGCCTGCACTTTGCCGGAACGATATTCTTCCACCGAACGCGCATTGGCCGCCAATACCTCGTCCACAATTTTTTCTAACGCCGCCCCATCCGAAATTTGCCGCAGCCCTTTGGCGTCGATCACTTTATCGGCCAAATCAGGCGCAGCCTCCGGGTTTTCCCACATCGCCGCAAACACTTCTTTGGCAATTTTATTGGAAATGGTGCCATCGGCAATGCGCTGCAATAGCAAGGCCAACTGCGCTGCGCTTACTGGTGCCTGGTGAATGTCCAAATTGCTGCGGTTTAAGGTGGATGCCATATCGCCCATGAGCCAGTTGGCCGCCGCTTTGGCACGCACTGCGTCTTGCGCAGGCACCTTAAACTTGCTCACCACGTCTTCAAAATACTGCGCCATCGCCTTCGATTGGGTCAAGATCAAGGCGTCGTATTCGGGCAAGCCATATTGCGTCAGAAAGCGCTGGCGCATCGCTTGTGGCAATTCCGGCATGCTGGCCTGAACCTGATCTATCCATGCGCTGTCAATCACCAGCGGTGGTAAATCGGGGTCGGGGAAGTAACGGTAGTCTTGCGCATCTTCTTTGTTGCGCATGGCACGGGTTTCTTTTTTATCGGGGTCATACAAGCGCGTGGCTTGCTGCACTTTACCACCGTCTTCGATCAACATGATTTGCCGCCGCACTTCATAGTTAATCGCCTCTTCCATGAAGCGAAAGGAATTGAGATTTTTGATTTCGCAACGCGTGCCATACGCGGTTTGCCCCAGCGGGCGCACCGAGACGTTGGCGTCACAGCGAAACGAGCCTTCTTGCATATTGCCATCGCAAACACCCAACCACATCACCAAAGAATGCAAGGCCTTGGCATAGGCTACCGCTTCGGTGGCGCTACGCATATCCGGTTCGGTCACAATTTCAAGCAAAGGCGTGCCCGCCCGATTGAGGTCGATGCCGGTCATGCCGTGGTAGTCTTCATGCAGCGATTTGCCCGCATCTTCTTCCAAATGGGCGCGCGTTAATTGCACGCTGCGCACCTTGTCATCCAACATAAAACTCACTTTGCCACCCACTACCACGGGCAGTTCAAACTGGCTGATTTGGTAACCCTTGGGCGAATCGGGGTAGAAATAGTTTTTGCGCGCAAACACCGAGCGCGGCGCAATCGTGGCCCCTACCGCCAGGCCAAATTGAATCGCACGCTCAACCGCACCTTTGTTCATGACGGGCAAGACGCCGGGCAAGGCCAAATCCACCGCACAGGCCTGGGTATTGGGTGCTGCCCCAAAGCGCGTTGACGCCGCGCTAAAGATTTTTGATTCGGTGGTGAGCTGGACATGTGTTTCCAAGCCGATGACAACTTCCCATTGCATACTTTCCTCGCTGATTTTCTTTTGACTCAATTGATTAAAAATAGATTTTCACAAGGGATCATTGACGATCGGGTGATGCATATGCCAATCCGTATACTGTTGAAATTGGTGCGCGATATTCAAAAGCCGCGCTTCATCAAAATAATTGCCAATGATTTGCAGCCCCACCGGACGACGCGCGTTTTTCTCACCCTTGCCAAAGCCGCACGGTATCGACATACCCGGCAAACCCGCCAAGCTGGTCGAGAGGGTGAAAATATCGGCCATATAGTTGGCCAGCGGGTCGTCCACCTTGTCCCCCAAATCCCAGGCTACGGTGGGGGCCACTGGCCCCATGATCACGTCGCATTGCTGATTGGGGCCGGTCAATACATCCTGAAAGTCTTGCGCAATCAGGCGGCGTATCTTTTGTGCCTGCAAATAATAGGCGTCGTAATAGCCATGGCAGAGCACATAGGTGCCCACCAAAATACGGCGCTGCACTTCACTGCCAAACCCTTCGGTTCGACTCTTGATATACATATCGGCCAGGTTTTGGTAGTGCTCGGCCCGGTGTCCGTAGCGCACGCCGTCAAAACGCGACAGATTGGATGAGGCTTCGGCAGGCGCAATCACATAGTAGGCAGGAATCGAAAGCGCGGTTTTGGGCAGCGAAATATCAACCAGATTGGCTCCGAGTTTTTCAAATTCACGCAGGGCCTGGCGAATCGCCTGCTCCACATCGGGGGCCAAGCCCGCACCAAAATATTCGCGCGGCAAACCGATGGTTAAGCCCTTGAGCGGCAATTGCAGGTAGCGGGTAAAGTCTTCGTTGGGGCGCTCTACACTGGTGGAGTCGCGCGCATCAAAGCCAACAATGGTGTTCAACATCATGGCGCAATCTTCGGCGCTTTGTGCGATCGGGCCAGCCTGATCGAGCGAGGAGGCATACGCAATCATGCCGTAACGCGAAATCCTGCCGTAGGTCGGCTTGATACCGGTCACACCGCAAAAGGCGGCGGGTTGTCGGATCGAACCACCGGTATCGGTGCCCATTGCCACTGGCGTCAAGCGTGCGGACACCGCGGCGGCCGAGCCACCGGAGGAACCGCCCGGCACGGCGCGCTTGTCCCACGGGTTTTTGACGGGGCCAAACGCGGAATTTTCATTGGACGAGCCCATGGCAAATTCATCACAATTGAGTTTGCCCAAATTCACCATGCCGGCCCCCAAACAACGCTCAACCACCGCCGCATCAAATGGACTGATGTAATTGGCCAGGATTTTCGAGCCAGCGGTCGAGCGCCAATGACGGGTCACGAAAATATCTTTATGCGCAATCGGCACCCCGGTCAGCGGCCCACCCTCACCGCGCGCAATGCGTTGATCCGCCACGGCAGCTTGCTGCAGGCTCAGCGCATGATCAACATGCAAAAATGCATTCAAGTCGCTATGATGGATGCGGCTTAGAAACAACAAAGTGAGTTCAGTTGATGAAATCTTTTTATTGCGCAATAAAGTTGATAATTCTTTCAAGGTTTGATTATGCATGGCAGCAATCTTTATGGGCGGCAAACTTACAAAGTCGGGGAATTTATTTCAGATCAATTCAACAAATTATTCAATTAGATTGTTCAATCAAATTATTCAATCACCTTCGGCACGAGGTATAAACCGTCCTGGGTAGCGGGCGCAGGCTGCTGATTTTCCAGCCTTTGATCTGGCTCGGTCGCTTCATCGTTGCGCAAACGCAAGGCCAGATCGGGCAAGATGATGGAAATGGGATGACTCAATGGCTCCACGCCCTGGGTATTGACCGCACTCATCTGCTCAACCATAGCAAAAATATTATTCAACTGATTCAAAGTATTTCCAGCTTGATCGGCATTAAATTCCAGATGCGCCAGTGCGCTAATTCGTTTGACATCGTCTAAAGTAAGAGACATGGTGAGAACCTAAAACAGACAGAAAATTGAGAGATCACTCTAAATTGGCCCAGTGTACCCGATTAGCAGCGCATTTTGCCCACACAGATGGCGCTTGAACACACTACATGTCGAATCAAGGACAGTTTTGAAGCTAATTACTCACGAATTATAAGGTAGAATGTCGGGTTAATGCTGCGCTGGCGCGTGAATCGCATGCGTCATTAAATTTTAGCATCAGATTTTGGCAGCAATTTTGACTGCACTGCGCCAGGTAAGCCTGCAGCCCAATGAGCAGAATTAAGCAGCATTCTTTTTCAATGACTTGGTCAATTTTTCGCGTACATTCAAGTTACGCATCAGGACAATACATGTTTGGTTTTTTACGTAGTTATTTTTCTAACGATCTGGCAATCGATTTAGGCACCGCCAATACGCTGATTTTTGTTCGTGGCATGGGTATTGTGTTAGATGAACCTTCGGTGGTGGCAATCCGCCAGGAAGGCGGCCCCAGTGGCAAAAAGACGATTCAGGCAGTAGGCAAGGAAGCCAAGCAAATGTTGGGCAAAGTGCCCGGCAATATTGAAGCCATTCGTCCCATGAAGGACGGCGTGATCGCCGACTTTACCGTCACCGAACAAATGTTGCGCCAATTCATACGCATGGTGCACGATTCCAAATTCTTTAAACCCTCCCCCCGCATTATTATTTGCGTGCCCTGCGGCTCCACCCAGGTAGAACGCCGCGCGATTCGCGAATCAGCCCTGGGTGCGGGTGCGTCGCAAGTGTATTTGATTGAAGAACCGATGGCCGCCGCCATTGGCGCGGGCTTGCCGGTCTCGGAAGCAACGGGTTCGATGGTGGTGGATATTGGCGGCGGCACCACGGAAGTGGGGATTATTTCGCTGGGCGGCATGGTGTATAAGGGTTCAGTGCGGGTGGGTGGCGATAAGTTTGATGAAGCCATCGTCAATTACATCCGCCGCAATTACGGTATGTTGATTGGTGAACAAACCGCTGAAGCGATTAAAAAAGCGATTGGCTCGGCCTTCCCCGGCTCTGAAGTCAAGGAAATGGAAGTGAAAGGGCGCAATTTGTCGGAAGGCATTCCGCGCTCGTTCACCATTTCCAGCAATGAAATTCTGGAAGCCTTGACCGATCCACTCAACAATATTGTCTCGGCGGTAAAAAATGCGCTGGAACAAACCCCGCCTGAATTGGGTGCGGACATTGCCGAAAAAGGGATGATGTTGACGGGCGGCGGCGCTTTATTGCGTGATCTGGATCGCTTGCTGATGGAAGAAACCGGTTTGCCGGTGCTGATCGCCGAAGACCCGCTCACTTGCGTGGTGCGTGGCTGCGGCCTGGCACTGGAGCGAATTGACAAATTGGGTTCGATGTTTTCTTACGAATAATTGACGTGGTTGAGAAGCCATCCCGGGTCGCCGGATCGCCGGACCGCCGGACCGCCGGATGGTTTCTCAGGTTTGCAATCTGGCGGGCACACGTCTTGCCTGCCATTGATCGATGTAAATGGAATACAGTCCACCACCCCTATTCAAGCAGGGTGCGTCGGCCCGCTTCAAGGTAACGATTTTTGCATTAATTTCAATCGCCTTGCTGGTAGCCGATTCACAACTGAAGTCACTTGCCTTTTTCAGGCAGGCTATTGCTACGGCTCTTTATCCGGTTCAAATGGCGGCACTGTCGCCACGTAGCGCATTTTCCCAGGTGAATACGTATTTTGTCTCGCTCTCGGATGCGCAGAAAGAAATGCGCACTTTGCAACAAAAACAAGTTCAGCAAGCGCAAGCCCTGCAGCAAGCCGAGCAATTACTGGGCGAAAACGCGCATCTGCGCCAATTGCTGGAAACCCGCAATCGCATCAGCGTCAAATCGATTGCCAGCGAAATTTTATACGATGCGCGCGACCCGTTTACCCGCAAAATTGTGCTCGACCGTGGGCTGCAACACGGCGTGGCCCTGGGTCAACCGGTGATTGATTCGGCGGGCGTGGTAGGTCAGGTCACGCGGGTGTTCCCCTTCACCTCAGAAGTGACCTTACTCACCGATAAAGATCAAGCCATTCCGGTGCAAGTGGTCAGAAATGGTTTGCGCAGCATCGCCTATGGGCGCGGCCAGGTGGGCGCGCTGGAGTTGCGCTTTACCGCCGCCAATGCCGACATTAAACCCGGTGACCTGCTCGCCACCTCGGGTATTGATGGCATCTACCCACCCGGTTTGGCGGTGGCCAAGGTGAGCAAGGTAGAAAGTAATGCGGCCGGGGCATTTGGCAGTATCCTTTGCCAACCGGTGGCGGGTATCAATAATCATCGCCAATTACTGATTCTGCAATCAAGCGAAGCACCGATTCCCCGGCCCGAACCTGAAGCCCCGCCCCCCAAGCATGGCAAACCGAAAGCCTCGACACCATGAACCACCCACAATACATCTTATTACCGGTTAATCCCTTTTTCATTGGGTTTAGCTTGCTGGTGGCGTTTTTATTCAACCTGTTACCATGGAGCAATACGCTGGCATGGCCGGATCTGGTTGCCCTGACGCTGGTGTTCTGGAGCATCCACCACCCGCGCAAAGTGGGCGTGGGCGTGGCCTTTTTCATGGGGCTGCTGATGGATGTGCATAATGCCTCACTACTGGGTGAAAATGCACTGGCGTATACCTTATTGTCGTATTTTGCGATTACCATTCATCGGCGCGTGCTGTGGTTTCCGCTTACCATACAAGTGTTCCACGTTTTACCCTTGCTATTGTTTGCGCAAACGGTGGAATTGGTGGTGCGGCTGGTGATTCATGGCCAATTCCCCGGTTGGCTGTATTTTGCCGAGAGCGTGGTGGGCGCGCTACTGTGGCCTGTCATCACGGGTTTATTATTGGCACCACAACGGCGCGCCGTGAATCATGACGAAACCCGGCCAATTTAAAGCTAACCCGAGCCAACCGAACCAACCGAACCAACCGAATCAAACCAGGCGAAGCAGCAAATGACTGAAATCAAGAATAGCGAACACGAGTTACAACTGTTCCGTGCCCGGCTGATGGTGTTGGGGGTGTTGGTATTTATCAGTTTTGGCATACTCATCGGGCGCTTTGCCTGGTTGCAAATCTATAAGCATGATGATTATGTGGCTCAGGCAGAAGATAACCGTATCTCCGTTTTGCCCGTGGTGCCCAATCGCGGCTTGATTCTGGATCGCAATGGGGTGGTGCTGGCGCGCAATTATTCGGCCTACACACTGGAAATTACGCCCTCCAAAATTAAGGGCGAGCTCAATAGCGTGATCGATGAGGTGGCAAAAATCATCGATATTCAACCCAAAGATCGCAAACGCTTCAAAAAACTGCTGGAAGAATCGAAAAGCTTTGAAAGCGTGCCGATCCGCACCCGTTTAACCGATGAAGAAGTGGCGCGTTTTACGGTGCAGCGTTATCGTTTCCCCGGCATTGAAATTCAGGCGCGTTTGTTCCGCCAATATCCTTTGGGCGATGTGGCATCACATGTGATTGGGTATATCGGCCGCATCAGTCAAAAAGATGCAAAAAAAATTGAAACCATGGAAGAACAGCCCGATGTCAACTATAGCGGCACCGACTATATCGGCAAAGAAGGGCTGGAGAAAAGTTACGAACGGGAATTGCATGGCAAAACCGGCTATGAAGAAGTGGAAGTGTCGGCAGGCGGGCGCGCGGTGCGCACGCTATCGCACTCGGGCGCGACGCCGGGTAAAAATCTCATCCTCTCGATTGATATCCAATTGCAAAAGGTCATCGAAGACGCATTTGGCGACAAACGTGGTGCTTTGGTGGCGAGTGAACCTGCCACGGGCGATATTTTTGCTTATGTTTCCAAACCTGCGTTCGACCCGAATCTGTTTGTCGAAGGCATTGATCAGCAAAGCTGGGATGAACTCAATACCTCGCTGGATCGGCCCTTGCTCAATCGGCCCTTGCTGGGCTCCTATTCGCCCGGTTCCACCTACACACCATTTATGGCCTTGGCGGCTCTGGAATTGCGCAAACGCACGCCCGGCACCACAATCAGTGATCCCGGCTACTTCTACTTTGGCAACCATAAATTCCGTGATGACAAGGTTGGCGGCCATGGCACGGTGGATATGTATCGCTCCATCGTGCATTCTTGTGATACGTACTATTACACCCTGGCTAATGAATTAGGCGTCGATACCATCCACGACTTTATGAAGCCATTTAGCTTTGGTCAAATAACCGGGGTCGATTTGGAAAACGAAAAGCACGGCGTACTCCCCTCCACCGCCTGGAAGCGCGGCAATTATAAAACCGCCGCACAAAAAAAATGGTATCTCGGCGAAACCATTTCGCTGGGTATTGGCCAAGGCTATAACTCATTTACACCGCTACAACTGGCGCATGCCACTGCCATCCTGGCCAATAATGGCGTTGTGATGAAACCGCATTTGGTGAAAGCCCTGGAAAATGGTGTGACGCGCGAACGCAAGCTCACAGTGGCCAAAGAGAGTTACCGCATTCCCTTAAAACCGGAAAACATTGAGATTATTAAACAAGCGATGGTGGGCGTGGCCAAAAGCGGCACTTCGGCACGGGTATTTGCTCATGCAGAATATGAATCCGCAGGCAAAACCGGCACCGCGCAGGTGGTATCCATCGGTAAAAATGAAAAGTACAATGCCAAAACCATTGCCGCCCATTTGCGTGACAATGCGCTATATATTGCCTTTGCGCCGATCGACAAGCCGCGCATTGCGATTGCGATTGTGGTTGAAAACGGCGGGTTTGGCTCGGAAGCGGCAGCACCAATTGTGCGCCGTGCGCTTGACTATTTCTTGCTCGGCAAAAAACCACTGGAAAAAGTGGATCCAACGCAAGCCACCTCAGCCACCTCAGCCAACGAGCCAAACGCCCCCAAAGAGCCGAAAGAAGATAGCGAAGCCTTACGCTCCAAAGCGGTGATTAAGGCCGATGATGAATCCTCCGGTGGCCCGAAACCGGGTGATGAAACCGAAGGCAATAAAGATTAAACAAGGGATTCCACTCGACATGAATTATCAAGTACACTGGCGCACCATTAAACCCTGGTTGACCGTTTTCGACGGCCCCCTGGCACTGATTATCTTTTTATTGTTGGCGGCGGGCTTGATCACCTTGCATTCGGCAGGGATTAATTTTCCGGGGCGGGTGGAAGATCAAATCCGCAATATTGTGGTGGCCTTTGCCGTGATGTGGTGCGCCGCCCTGATGCCGCCTCAGGCTTTAATGCGTCTGGCGGTGCCACTCTACACCATCGGGGTAGGCCTTTTGGTGGCAGTATTTTTATTTGGCATCGTGAAAAAAGGGGCGCGCCGCTGGATCAATATCGGCATGGTGATTCAACCTTCGGAAATCATGAAAATCGCCATGCCGCTGATGTTGGCCTGGTATTTTCAAAAACGCGAAGGCAATTTGGGCTGGCGGGAATATGTGATCGCCGCGCTTTTATTGGCCATCCCCGTGGGTTTGATTGCCAAACAACCCGATCTGGGCACCGCCTTATTGGTCAGTGCGGCAGGTGCGTATGTGATTTTTCTGGCGGGTTTGTCGTGGAAAATGATTTTTGGCCTGGTCGTCGGCATTGCGGCGAGCTTACCGATTATCTGGCCGCGCCTGCATGACTACCAGCGTGAGCGCGTGATGATGTTAATCGACCCCACCTCCGACCCGCTGGGCAAGGGTTTTCATATCATTCAATCCACGATTGCGATTGGATCGGGTGGCGTCACGGGTAAAGGTTGGCTCAAAGGCACGCAAGCCCACCTGGAATTTATTCCGGAACGCACCACGGACTTTATTTTTGCGGTATTCTCTGAAGAGTTTGGTTTGGTTGGCATTTTGATTTTGGTGGTTTTATACTTGATGTTGATTATGCGCGGTTTGATGATTGCCGCGCGCGCACCGAACTTTTTTTCCCGTTTGCTGGCGGGATCGATTACACTGATCTTTTTTACTTATGTCTTTGTTAATATGGGCATGGTCAGCGGCATCTTACCAGTGGTGGGCGTCCCCTTACCCTTTCTCAGTTATGGTGGCACCGCCTTGGTCACTTTAGGCTTGGGCGCGGGAATTTTGATGAGTATTCATCGCCATCGCAAGTTGATGTAAAACCAATATGATCTGGCTGGGCCAATTTTTTGCAAGAGAGGTTCGCATGAATTACCTGTTTCAACGCTGCTTGATTATCTTGACCAGCTCACTGCTGCTGGCATGTGCCACCTCACACAAACCCGGCCCGACCACCAAAATACCGCTACCCGCCAAGACCGATGGCAGGATCGATGGTACAGCGACGGCCCCCCCGGCCAATCGCGGTGGCTATTATCAGGATGATGGGCCGGGGGATTTACCGGTAGCCGAATTGCTGCGCACCCCGGACGCCGAACCCATCATCGAACCCATCTCCAAATCCACAACCCGCAGTTATAAGGTGTTGGGCAAAACCTGGTACCCAATCACCGACGACAAGCCTTTTGTGCAGCGCGGTATTGGCAGTTGGTATGGCAAAAAGTTTCACGGTCAACGCACCGCTTCCGGTGAGAAATACGATATGTATAAAATGACGGCGGCGCATCCAACCTTACCGATTCCCTCGTATGCGCGCGTGACCAATCTCGATACGGGCAACTCGGTGATCGTACGCATCAATGATCGCGGCCCGTTTCATGCCAGTCGGATCGTGGATGTCTCTTACACGGCGGCGTTAAAACTGGGTTTAACCGGCAAAGGCAGCCGTCAGGTTGAAGTGACGCGATTGTTACCGGATGAAATTACCCGTATGAACCAGAAAAAACTGGATATCTTAACTGCCGACAACCCGCTAACATCGCAATAATGTTGCGCAACAGATGCAAAATCATGGCATGACTGGGCCGCTTGGGGTTCACAGCCCGGTTTCTTGGTGTCAGATTGGTTTACAATCAATCCAATGACCCGCTCACAGAATTGAACGTCTGGTGACAGACATCACAACCACTTAAGGATTGCATATGAAGATCATCAAAACGCTGGCATCAGGGCTGGTGGCGATATTTTTAATCAGCGGCTGTAGCCGTGAAACCACGGTTAAAATTGGTCTGGTCGCGCCGATGACGGGCGAATTGGCGCAATATGGCAACGATATGAAGCGCGGTGCCCAGGTGGCACTGGATGAAATGCAATCCGAAGGCTTTCGCATCAATAATAAACGCGCCAAATTCGAGCTGATCGTCGAAGATGACAAGGCCAATCCGGAAACTGGCAAAGCAGCAGCACAGCGCTTGCTGGATGCGGGGGTGATGGCGGTGTTTGGTCATTTTAATTCCGGGGTGTCGATTGCGGCAGCCCCGATTTATGCCAAGGCCGGGATACCGCAGTTGTCGGTATCGACCAACCCCAAATATACGCGCATGAATATCCCCACCGCATTTCGTATTACCGCCGATGATATTCAACAAGGCGCGGCACTGGGCCGCTTAATTAATGACAAGTTACGCGCCAAATCGGTTTTCCTGACCGATGACCGTACCACCTTTGGCGTGGGTTTGACCGCCGAAGTGGCAAAGATCGTCAAAGCCAAGGGTGGCATACCGCCCAGCGAAAGCATAGACCCCAAAACCGCCGATTACGCACCGATTATCGAAAAGATCAAAGCGGCCAATGCCGATGTGGTCTTCTTTGGCGGGGACGAAGGCGTAGGCTTACCCTTGCTCAAAGCGCTACGAGCCGCCGGATCAAGCGCAGTGTTTGTCGCGGGTGATGCGATGTGTGACGCCTCCTTCATCAAAAAAGCCAACAACCTTGCCGATCAAGCCTTCTTTTGCACCTTGGCCGGGGTGCCACCGTCATGGCTGGCAGAAGGTATTGGTTTTACCCAGGCTTACCGTGCCAAATATAATGTCGCCCCCGGTTCGTATGCGTCCCTGGCCTACACAGGCATGCATGTGTTTGCCCAAGCCATGCAAGAAGCCCGCTCAACCGATGCAGCGGCATTTATGCCGGTGCTGAGCAAGGGCCAATTTGATGGAAAAATTCAAGGGATTGTTGAATTTGATGCCAAACACGACATCAAAGACGGTACGGTGGTGATTTTTGAAACGGTGAAAGGCGTGTTGACTGAACGCAAGAATTTTTAATCACCTAAGCTGGCAGCCAAGGCCCCGCGCAAGGCATTACATACCAGCACTTGTTGCGCTGCACGCAAGTCTGTCAGCGTCAGCGCGCGCTCTTGTGCGCCCAGCTCGCGCATCAGGTGGGCGCGCATCACGCCCGGCAGCACGCCTTGCGCCAGCGCGGGCGTGTACCACGCATCATCAATTTGTAGCAGCACATTGCTGCGCCCACCTTCCGTGATATAACCATTCGCATCATAAAACAGCGTATCAAACGCGCCCTGACTTTCAGCCTGACGCCAGCCGCCATCATATTCTTCGCGCACCGTGGTTTTATGGCGCAAAAATACATTGTTGGCGGCCATTTTGCGCTCGGCCAGTAACAGGCGAACGGGTTGCGCCAATTCGCCGAGTGGGCCAATTTCGCAGCGCGCCATGCCACTCTGATCCAAAATCAACTTCAAGCGATACGCCACCCCCGGCTGCAAACTGGCACAGGTTTGCGCCAGCAACAATTGTATTTGCTCCGGCTCCAGGTCAAAGCCAAAATAACTGGCCGAACTGGTCAGCCGCTGCAGATGCGCATCCAGATTGCGGCAGCCTTGCTGCTGTGTCGCGTACATGGTTTCAAATAACTCAAAGCGGGCCGACAAACCGGTTAAAAAGCTGGCTTTTAATAAGCATTCTTCATATTCCTCTTGCGTATTACTGTCAAACACAATGCCCGCCCCCACGCCCATTTCACCCTGGCGTAGCCCGTCTGCAGTGGGCGCAGTCAACGTCAGGGTGCGAATTGGCACCGACAGGCAAAAATCATTCACCTCATGTCCAGCCTTTGCAGGGTCAAACCAACCGATGGCCCCGGTGTACAAGCCACGCGGTGCGGCTTCGAGCTGACGAATAATTTCCATGGCGCGGCGCTTGGGTGCGCCCGTAATCGAACCACAGGGAAATAAGGCCGTGAACAGGTCGTGCAAACTCACGCCCGCTCTTAAGCGGGCGCGCACGGTGGAAGTCATTTGCAAGACGCTGTTATAGCGCTGCACTTCAAACAAGGCAGGCACTTGCACGCTGCCAGTTTGCGCGATGCGGCCCAGATCATTGCGCAGCAAATCTACAATCATGACATTCTCGGCGCGGTTTTTGGGGTCCTGCGCCAAGGCCGTGGCGCAGGCGGCATCAATTTCTTCATCATTACAGGCCGCCGCCGTACCTTTCATCGGGCGCGGGGTGAGATGACCGCCATCATGACGCACGAATAATTCGGGGGAAAACGAGAGCACCGCACGCCCATCTGGCCAACAGATCAGCGCACCATACGGCACCGCCTGGCGCTGACGCAGGCGCGAATAAAAATCGCATAAGTCGCCAAACATATCAAAATTTAAGCGCCAGGTGTAATTCACCTGGTAACTGTCGCCCGCTTCCAAATAGCGATGAATCGCATCCAGCGCCGCAGCAAATTCGGCTTGCGATACATTGCTGCGCAAATTGGCAATGCCGCTTGGCTGATGGGTGGGCGTATGCTGCTGCAACCAGGCGCGAACCTGGGTCTGATCCATGCGCTGGCAGTTGGCAAACAATAAAATTTCAAACAATGCACCCTCGGCGGGATTTTGCCCATCCGGAGACAAACCGGGGGACAAACCGGGGGCCAAACCGAGTATCCCGGCACCCAATTCATAATGGAACAAACCCAGCGCGTGCCAGCCCTTTGCAATGGCCTCTTGCATTTGCGCCAACGCAGCGGGCAAATCCAGCGCACTGCTACCCGTTATCGAAAGCTGATACTGCGTGTATAGTCTGGTCAAAGGCGGCCTGGTCAAAGGCTCGCCGACGGTAGCGACGGGGCTGTGGTCGTCGAGCAAGGCAAAACAGCTATCCATACGTAATCCATCCCGCCATCAGCGCAAACGCCTGCGCTGCAAATTGCGTACCGATTTAGTTTGCACGTCCACATAAGGCGCACTGCGCATGGCAGCAGCGCGCAAATACCCGGTAATCCAAACCGTGCGCATGCCCAGTGCCTTGGCCGACTTTAATGCCGATTTGGTATCTTCCACCAAAATACAGCGGCTCGCCTGCAACTTGTGCCGCGTCATTAATTTACGCAACATCAATTTGGAAGGCTTGGGCCGCAACTGGCGATGCACCCACATCGATTCAATCGAAATATGATGCGCAAAATGGCGGTGCAAGCCCAGATGTTGCAACACATCGCGCGAATAACGATA
>CAMBDR010000028.1 GCA_945864765.1 Janthinobacterium lividum
TTGGTAGTGTTGTAAATCAACATCGACATCGTTGATATAAATTTCGCGCCGATGCTTAATACACCATGCGGCCAATTGGCTGGGGTCTTCCATCGTGCGTTGGTAGGGCTGCATGCGTTGATCCCAACACATGGTGAACGGGAATTCAATCACGTTTTGCTCGGCGCGATAAAAGCCGACGCCAAAGAATTCGGCGATCATTAATTCATGCACGTAGCGGTACAGCGTTTGCATGATGTTGTCTCGATTCAAGCTGGCGGTGATTTCTCGTCCAATTTCACTCAAAACCGAGATGTTGCGATGGGCCAGTTCTACACTTTCTTTTTGCTTTTCGACTTGCTCTTTTTGGCTCATCAACTCGGCGGTGCGCAAAACAATGGTCGCTTCCAGATTGCTATGGTAGGCATCGAGTTTTTGGCGCAAATCGAAGGCTTCAACCGCACGCTTGACGGTGAGGATAAAGTCTTGTGCATCAAACGGTTTGATGATGAATTTATAGATTTCTGCGCGATTAATGGAGTTGACAATCGCATCGATATCAATGAAGCCGGTAACAATGATACGTATTGCCTGGGGCAGCGTCAGGCGCAGTTTTTCAAATAATTGGATACCGGTTAAACGCGGCATGCGTTGATCGCTGATAATGCAGGCAAGCGTGCTTTTGTCTTCTAATTGCTCAATGATATCGAGCGCATCCTGTCCATCCACGGCGACCAGCAAGCGGTAATTGGGGCTGAGCAGGGCGGTCATGACTTGGCGGTTGGCGGCCTCGTCATCGACAATCAAAATGGTTGGGCGAACGTCAGGGCGACTTGGGGTGTTTTCCAAGGTGTCGAGTCGCTTCATGTTGAATAATGCCATTGCTTTCCTTTATCGTACAAAGATACCGATTTGTTTGCCGGGTTTGTCCTATCGGTTCGGTACAGACAATCTTAGCCTAAAAATGGGTCGATTTGGCGTTTTCTCAGGTTTATATGAATCCTAACATGGGGGACAGGGATAAAGTAGTGTGTTGTTGCTCGGGTAATGCAGAACACAATCTAAAAATAGAAAAAAAACTGAAAAAACGGAGATCCGCAGACCTCCGTTCGGTCAAGTTTGGTTTGTCTTGTTAGTCTGTTAATCTATTAGCGTGCATCAATCCGGCGGAATGCGCGTCGGTAGATGTAATTGGCTAATTGGCGACCCATGGTGGCACCACTCGTTTTATCATAGGACCAGTGTACGCCGAGGTAGATTCGGCTTTGGCCGTTTTCTTCTTCCGCTTCCGAGAACGAGCTATAGTTACGTACCACGGCTGGGCGCACATTGCCCTGGTTGTCTTTGTTGACGCCATTGTATTCATCCGAAACCAGGCTAAATTCAACATCGTCGCTGCCATACACATTGCGCAAGGTTTGGAACAGGGCGGAACCAAAGGTCGAGTGGCCGGAAGGGTAGGCCGGGAATGGCGGTGTGAAGTTAGGGCCAGTCAAATTGGTGGCTGGCGCGCCCAGTGGCTCCCATGTGGCTTGGGTGGTGGTCGCGGCATTACCATCGGTCTCGCCAGCACGAATGCCGTGAATCGGACGCCAGTGCTTGTAAGCGTATTTGGTTTCCCAGGCAGAAATGGCGGCATCAGCCATCGCGGTATTGGCCAGTGCAAACAGGCGGGCCAAATCATTGACATGGTAAGTGCCCATTTGTTCTGCAATCTGGATGAGGAATTGATTAAACATGCGTGGTGGCGTACCCAGTTTGGCTGAGCCGTCATAGCCCCAGAAAATACCTTGAATGGTTTGGTCTGTGGTGCGGGTGGTGGGTGAGGTGGCGTCACCCTTGGCCCCCTTGTCCTTGACTTCGTTATAGGCCCTTGCATAGGCGGTACTGCTTAGTGCGGGTGGTGCAGGCAAGCGAAATTGCGAGCCGGAACGCAATACGAAGGGTTTGACACTGCCCCACAAGGCACCCACAGCAGCCGATTGTTGGGCAATCGGGTCTTTAGTCCAGTCGCCAGGATTGGTGCCGGGAATGTAATCGACGCCCACGATTTGTTCGCTGGCGGGCACATTATCATTGGCACGCAGCGCCAAAGTGGCGGCAGCAGCACGGGCACCCAGGCTAATACCATCGGTTTTTTGGCTGGCGTCGCGGGTAATGATATTGGCCAGATCAGCCGTTAAGGCGGCGTCAAAAATCGGCGCTTGGGATGGATACAATGCAACCAGGGTGTCGTGCGCAGACTGGGCAATGGCGGCATCAATCGAGGTTTTTTTGGGGGTACCCAAATAGCCAATATAGCATTGGTAGCCGCCAACAATTGCGTTGACGGATTCAAACATGGCAATCGAAACAATGGCCAAGGCGCGAGAGGAGCGGTGTGGGCCATTTTGATGCGCCGTATGGACGGTTACACCGGTGCCGTTGGGGGTGTGGTCGAGTGCATTGGCATCCAGCGCGACATTCATCCAGTACAATAGGCGCTCGGTAGCGTGAGGCCCTAAACGTGGTACACCGGGTGCGCGTTCAACCAGGCTTTGTTGTTGCAGTGCATGTTGGGCACCGAGCATTACATTTTCATGTGAGGTATTGGAAGCAAGGGCAAAAGCGCTGGTAAAGAGTGTGGCGGCAATGGAGAGCATCACTTTTCCGGTAATACTTTGACCTGTGGCGTTGAATGCGGCGTTGAATGCGGCGTTGAATGTGGCGTTGCGTGCAAGCGAGAGTTTGGATTGCATAAACATTAAGATCTCCATCAGAAAGTGCTACAGGGAAATAGGTGGCTATAAAATAATTTGTAAGTATTATGGAAATATTAGGGTGGCCGATTCGGTTCGTCGCTCAGTAGCGTCAACTTAGCGTCAACTTAGCGTCAACTTAGCGTCAACTTTCGGCTCGGTGCCGGTGTGTCTGGCATCTTTATTAGCCGGGTTGATCAGGCGCACTCAACTGAACAGCATTTTACTCCCAAAAGAAGTGGGAAAATACTCATGCCGGATGGAAACTTTGGTTTGGGTGCGACTTACGATTTGTGACGATGTGCCTCAAGTAAAATGACGTAAATTGAAAAAAATGAGTAACGCCAGCTTTACATTTAAATATATTTGGCGGATAAGGGCTATTGTTTTGCAGCGGAATGACTTGTTGTGTGATGTCTTGTGCCAATCAGTACTGCTATCTTGTTGTGGAATGGGTGAGTTTTATTGATGCTTTAAATAAGGGTTTGGCAGAATCTTGTATTTGAGTCCTTTGTGTCGCTGCTTTGCCTTGAGTTGGATATTGATTGTGATATGATTTGCAAGTTTTGACGAATATGGTCTGGGGTATCAATAATTGATCAGTAGTATGGATGGCGCATAAAAGTGGCGTTGCGCCGATTGTTTTACTCTGCTCGTTCAGACATGGCGAGAGTTGAAAAATTCCCCTACCACGAGCGTTGTTTTTGTGGGACAACTTGCCTCTCCCTGGCCTTGGGGAATGGATTGAAAATGACGGAACCGGATGGGAAATGCCCTGAAATGATCGGAGCTTTGTATCATGCTTGAACAAAAAATCGCGTTGATACCCGCAGCAGGGGTCGGCTCGCGGATGGGCGCGGCTTGTCCCAAACAATATATGCCTTTGCTATCCCAGCCTGTGCTGTGGCATACGGTACAACCCTTTTTGGCCTGTTCTGGCATTGATCATGTGTATATTGTGGTGAGCCCGGATGATGCTTTTATCGATCAGGTGTTTCCGCTTTGCCCTGCCAAATTAAGCTTGCTGCGCTGTGGTGGTAGCACCCGGCAAGCCTCGGTGTTGAATGGTTTATTGGCACTGCCAGCCCACGCCGATGATTGGATTTTGGTGCATGATGCCGCCCGGCCTGGCATTACCGTCGAGCTCATTTTGCGCTTGCAACAGGCGCTATTGTCGCATCCGGTGGGGGGCTTGTTGGCCTTGCCTGTGGCGGATACGGTCAAACAGCAGCAAGGTGAGCAGGTACGCACGCTGGAGCGGCGCGGTTTGTGGTTGGCGCAAACGCCGCAAATGTTTCGTTATCAATTGTTGGTGCGCGCTTTGCAACTTGAAAGTAGAGAGGTAACCGATGAAGCCAGTGCCATCGAAGCGTGTGGCTTAATGCCGCTGCTGGTGCCGGGGCAAACCCGTAATTTCAAGCTGACGGTGGCCGATGATATGTTGTTGATGCAAGCCTTGTTTGGATTGCTGCCGAATCAGGGCGCGGCTTAAGTCAATAAGTAAAACTGATATAAAAAGATATAAACATATGGGTGGAGGATAAATATGGATTTTTCTGGATACAGGATAGGGCAGGGTTACGATTGTCACGCCCTGGTCGCCGGGCGGCGCTTAATTATTGGTGGTGTCAGCATACCATTTCATCTCGGTTTGTTGGGGCATTCAGACGCCGATGTCTTGTTGCATGCGCTCATCGATGCCATTTTAGGCGCTGCCGCATTGGGCGATATCGGCCGCCACTTTCCCGATACCGACACCCGTTATGCGGGCGCGGACTCACGCGTGCTGTTGCGCGCAGCCTGGCAGTTGGTGCAAGCACAAGGTTATGCCTTGAGTAATATTGATGCAACGATTATCGCGCAAGCACCTAAAATGGCCCCGCATATCACGCAAATGGTGAGTCATATTGCCGCAGACTTGGGTGTGGATGCTTGTCAAATTAATATCAAAGCAAAAACCAATGAAAAGCTCGGATTTGTCGGGCGCGAAGAGGGAATTGCCAGCCAAGTTGTCGCATTATTGCACCGACAGACGTAAACTGCACTGCTGGCTATCGGATGTATTGAGAATACCAATTGGAATTGCCGATTGATTTGGTACACTATGCGCAGGTATTCTTGTATGAACCTGTTTTGATGTCGCCAGGTGTGTTTTTCTGGCTGCATTAGTTTCTACCACTCTGAACCCCCAAGGAGAATTACATGTCCAATCTCAAAGGCTCCAAAACCGAAGAGAATTTGAAGGCCGCCTTTGCTGGCGAATCGCAAGCCAATCGTCGTTACCTGTATTTCGCAAACAAGGCTGACATTGAAGGCCAAAATGATGTGGCTGCATTGTTCCGTTCCACAGCAGAAGGCGAAACTGGCCATGCGCATGGTCATCTGGAATATTTGGAATCCGCTGGCGATCCTGCCACTGGTTTGCCCATTGGCTCGTCGCGTTTAAATTTGCAAGCGGCAGTGGCGGGTGAAACCCACGAATACACCGATATGTATCCTGGCATGGCCAAAACTGCACGTGACGAAGGCTTTGAAGAAATCGCCGACTGGTTTGAAACCTTGGCTAAAGCTGAGCGCTCACATGCCAATCGCTATCAAAAAGCGTTAAATGAATTGGTTGATTAATTCGTAAAGTTTAACTGCTGCATCGTCATTTCCGCGCAGGCTCTTTGCGGAAATGACGTGTTGTCTTAATTCACTGGAAGAAATCCATGGCCACTGAAGGTAATTTGCAAGCGCCTACTCGTCATCCGCTCGATTGGAAGAGTGACGATTTTTATAGCGAAGACTCGCTCAATAAAGAGTTGGAGCGGGTGTTTGATGTCTGTCATGGTTGTCGTCGCTGTGTCTCGTTGTGTGGTTCTTTCCCTACCTTGTTTGATTTGGTCGATAATTCCAGCACGCTGGAAGTGGATGGGGTCGATAAAAAAGACTACTGGAAAGTGATCGATCAATGTTATTTGTGTGATGTCTGTTACATGACCAAATGCCCTTACACCCCGCCGCATCCGTGGAATCTGGATTTCCCGCACCTGATGTTGCGTGCCAAGGCGGTCAAGTATCAAAAAGGCGAAGTCGTATTTCGCGATAAATTCCTCTCCAATACCGATGCTTTGGGTTCCTTTGCCGGCATTCCCATCGTCACCCAAACCGTGAATGCGGTAAATAAAACCAAATTTGCGCGCAATTTGATGGAAAATGCGCTGGGTGTGGATAAAGATGCCTGGTTACCTGAATTTGCCAGCAAAAAATTCCGCAATAGCGCCTTGGCATCCAAAGCCTGGCCAGTGCGCAATGGCGATGCCACGCCCGGTAAAGTGGCGGTGTATTCGACGTGCTATATCAATTTCAATGAACCGGGCGTCGGCCATGATTTGTTGGCCATTCTTGACCATAATGAAATCCCGTATGTTTTGGTGAATAAAGAAGCCTGTTGCGGCATGCCCAAATTGGAGCAGGGTGATTTGTTGGGGGTGGAACAAAAGAAGAATATCAATATCCCCTTATTGGCGCAATTGGCCAGGGAAGGTTATGCGATTTTGACGCCGATTCCTTCCTGCACCCTGATGTATAAGCAAGAACTACCGTTGATGTTCCCCGATTGTGCCGACACCCAGGCGGTGAAAGCGGCCATGCGCGACCCGTTTGAATATTTTATTGCGCGCAATCGCGACGGTTTATTAAAAACCGATTTCAAACAGCCTTTGGGGCAGATTTCTTACCATGTGCCTTGCCATTCGCGGGTACAAAACGTGGGCAAAAAGACGGCGGAAATGTTGCAATTAACCAGCCCCAAAAAACTCACCATTGTTGAGCGTTGCTCCGGTCATGCTGGCACCTTTGGGGTGAAAAAAGAATTTCACGCCACGGCCATGAAAATTGGCAAGCCCGTCTTTAAAGCCATGAGCAATAATGAGCCGGAATATATCTCTTCCGATTGTCAATTGGCCGGGCATCACATCCAACAAGGCATGGAGCAAGCTGGCCTGAAACAAACCGAAATGGCACACCCCTTGGCCCTGTTACGTAAAGCGTATGGAATCTGAAAACAGCCCGACCTATTTGGAACCAGTTGAAAAATTGGCCGCACCCACCCAGGACATGCATCGCGGCTTGGCCGCCTTGATCGAAGCCTTGCATGCGGTCGATAGCTATACCCAACGCTACGACGCCTGTACCGATCCCGAATTGCGCCTGATCATTGCGCACCATCGCGATCAGCATAAAGCGCAAGCTGCCATGCTGTTGGAATGGGTGCGTCGCCGTGATGTGCGTTTTGACCATGAATTGAAGCAGGCTTTGTTCAAGGCTGGGCCGATTACGGCACAGTTCAAAAGCTGATTTCCCATCCCATTTTTATTTGAAGAGAACCTTATGCCCATTGCTCGCGACAGCTTATTGACGCTGGAAGCTTATGCCAAGGCCCGCCCCGCGCTACGTGCCGACATCATTCAACACAAAAAAAACCGTAGCGTGCATTTGGGTGAACACCTGAATTTATTGTTTGAAGATGAAAAAACCCTACGCTACCAAGTGCAGGAAATGTTGCGGATTGAAAAAATCTTTGAAGAAGAAGGGATACAGGCTGAGTTGGCGGTGTATAACGCCCTGGTGCCCGATGGCAGCAATTTTAAAGCCACGATGCTGATTGAATATGGCAACGAAGCCGAGCGGCGGGCCGCGCTGGCTAAATTGATCGGCGTGGAAGACCGCGTATTTGTGCAAGTTGAAGGTCAGGCGCGCGTGTATGCGATTGCGGATGAAGACATGGAGCGCGAAAACGCTGAAAAAACCTCTGCCGTCCATTTTGTGCGCTTTGAACTCACCGCAGCGATGAAACAAGCGCTGCGCAGTGGGGCGCAAATGATGGTGGGTTGCGATCACCCGAATTATTTGGCCCATCTGGAAGAATTGCCGCAAGAAACGCTGGCCGCCTTGTTATGTGATTTGAATTAGGCAAAATTTGAAATCAGCAGATTTTAACCAATCCGGTCACGAGTTTGTTGTGTTGGCTGTTGTGGGATTATAATCAACGATTATTATTCATTTCTGCATTCGAACACCGTGAAACGACGCCACCCACTGATTCATTTGATGCTTGCTTGCATGCTGCTGGTTTCCCAGCAGTTGAGCTTTGCGCATCTGTTGAATCATGTGATGCAATCCCAATCCCAATCCCAAGCCCAAGCCGGTATCGAGCAAATGGCGTATCAGGCGGGCACCGATAATCTGCCGCCCGCCAAATTATTGTTGCACCAAAGCTGCCAGGAGTGTTTGGCGTTTGCCCATTTTGGTTCGGTTTTACCCTCCCACTGGTCCGATTGCCGTATTTTTACTGCCCCCGATGGTGTTGTGTCTCCCACCTTCCCGGATTTCTTGTCCGACGCTTCTCCCTCCCCATTTTTATCGCGCGCGCCACCCGTCACAAAATTCAATTTGTCTTGATCTGCTAAGTTAGATTTGATAAGCCAGCCGAAGGTTTTTGCTTGGGCTTGCTCATTTTTGATATTTTTCCGATATTTTTTGAATGGATGACGCTGTGAATAAAGTATTTACCTTGGCGACAGCACTGACTGCCGCCTGCTCTTTAAGCTTACCTGGTCTGGCTTTTGCCGCCGATAATGTTGAATTGCGTGAAATTCGCGCAGAAATAAAGCAAATGCGTGAAAGCTATGAAGCGCGTTTAAAGTCGCTGGAACAACGCTTGCAAGCTGAGCAAGAAAAAAATGCCAAATTGCAGGCGCAAGCGGCACCGCCCACAATGTCCGCAGGTTCCCCGCCAACGTCCGCCTCGCCAGCCATGCCAGCAACACCTGCCGCACCAGAATCGGGCAAAGCCGGGCGGGCGCTAGCCAGTACCAATCAATTTAACCCGGCAATTTCCCTGATTTTAGCGGGCACCTATGCCAATTTGTCGCAAGACCCTGAAACCTTCCGTTTGCCCGGCCCGGTGCCGGGTAGCCGCTTGCCGGTGGAAGCGGCCACCCGTGGTTTTAGCCTGGGCGAATCGGAATTGACCTTGAGTGCGGCGATTGACCCGCATTTTTCCGGGCAACTCACCTTTGCGCTGGACGGGAATGAAGCCGCATCGGTGGAAGAAGCGTTTGTCGATGCGCGCGAACTGGGGCAGGGCGTGAATCTCCGTTTTGGGCGTTTCTTTTCCGGTTTAGGTTATCAAAACAGTCAACATGGCCATGTCTGGGATTTTGTTGATACACCCTTGGCCTATCAAGCCATATTAGATGGGCAAGCCAGCAGCAATGGCTTGCAACTTAAGTGGTTGGCACCGATTGACCGTTTCTTGGAACTGGGTGTAGAAATCGGAAAAAGTACGGCCAATGCGTTTGCCGGAACTGAGCGCAACAAAAATGGGATAGGCTCCAGTGTCTTGTTTGCTCATTTGGGTGATGATTTGGGCGCTAACGCCAGTTGGCGCGTAGGCTTATCTTATTTGCGCAGTCGGGCCGATGATTTGGAAATTCAAGCTGATGATGCCGGGGGCGTGCCCACCAATGTGAACAATCGGCATAGCAAAACCTGGATTGCCGATGGGGTTTTTAAATGGGCTCCGCAAGGCAATAGTACCCAGACTTATTTTAAATTGCAGGGGGAATATTTGCGCCGCACGGAAAGCGGTGACGCCAGTTTTGTCGCACCCGATACCTCGGTAACCAGCGCGGCTTACCAAAGCCGGATTTCGGGCTGGTATTTGCAAGGCATTTATCAATTTTCTCCGAACTGGCGTGCGGGCGTGCGACATGACCACTTGAGTGTGGGTAACCAGACCTTAGCCGGTGTTGCGTTGCCCTCGGTACTGGACAACCCCAAGCGTACCAGTGTGATGCTGGATTGGAATCGTTCTGAATTTAGCCGCATTCGCTTGCAATTGGCGCGGGATAAAACCCGCCCTGACGTGATTGATAATCAAATTTTCTTACAATACATCATGAGCCTGGGTGCGCATGGTGCCCATCGCTTTTAGGAGCTTGCCATGAGATTACATGATCCAATCCTGGCTCTGGCACTTATGCTGGCCTTGCCCACAGTGGCGCATGCAGGCTTGAAGGCACTCACCTGTGAACCAGAATGGGCGGCCTTGATTACCGAAATCGGTGGCGATAAAGTCCAGGCCAGTAGTGCCACCACCGCCTTGCAAGACCCGCACCGGATCGAAGCGCGCCCCAGCCTGATTGCCAAAGCGCGCAATGCCGATTTTCTGGTGTGTACTGGCCTGGAGTTGGAAGTGGGTTGGTTGCCGGCTTTATTGCAACAGGCGGGCAACAGTAAAATTGCGGAAGGCAAGCCCGGCTATCTGGAAATTGGCCCCCTGGTGCAACGGCTGGATATTGCCGGAAAAGTGGATCGGAGCGAAGGGGATGTGCATGCTTCCGGCAACCCGCATATCCAGCAAAACCCCCATAATATTGCCAAAGCGGCAGATGCCATTGCCAGGCGTTTAGCCGAACTCGATAGCGCCAATGCCGCGTTTTATTCAAGTCGGCATAAAGACTTTAGCACGCGCTGGAGCGCAGCGCTGCAAAAATGGGAGCAACAGGGCGCTTCCTTGAAGGGGGTTAAAATTGTGGAGCATCACAAAAATATGGCGTATTTATTGCACTGGTTAGGTTTGAATTCGGTTGCTACCCTGGAACCCAAACCGGGGGTGGAACCGAGTGCGGCGCATTTGTCGGCACTGTCAACCCAATTGCAAAAAGAGCCTGCCAAAATGGTATTGCGTGCGGCTTACCAAGACGGGCGTGCCTCGCAATGGTTGACTCAGCATGCCAAAATCAATGCCGTGGTATTACCTTTTACGGTCGGGGCAGATGATAAATCGGGTAATTTATTTGCCCTGTTTGATGTAACCATGCAGCGCTTGCTGGAGGGGGTGAAGTGAATTTCACGGCCGTCGATCTGTCCATCATCTTGCCCGGTTTTTTTGCGGGCATGTTGGTTTTGCTCACCCACATCCCACTCGGGGCGCAAGTGCTGAAACGTGGCATTGTGTTTATTGATTTGGCGATTGCCCAAATCGCCGCGCTGGGCGTGATTTTAGCAATCGCGCTGGGGCTGGAAGCCGATGGTTGGAGCGTGCAACTGGCAGCGGGGGCGGCGGCGGTATTGGGGGCGATGTTACTCACCTGGACCGAAAAGCGTTGGCCCGATGTGCAAGAGGCCCAGATTGGCGTCATGTTTGTGTTGGCCGCGACCGCCAGTATTTTGCTGGTGGCGCACAATCCGCATGGCGGCGAACACTTGAATGAACTGTTGGCCGGGCAAATTTTATTTGTCTCATACAGCAAATTAATTTTACCCGCCATCGGGAGTACGCTGGTTGTAGCCATGTTGTTCTGGTATAAGCAGCGCTTGCCACGGATTGGATTTTATTTGGTGTTTGCCCTCGCTGTCACCATGTCAGTGCAATTGGTGGGCGTGTATCTGGTGTTTTCGAGCTTGATTGTGCCGGGTTTGGCGGTGCGCCATTACCCGGAAGCGCGGCGTTTGAGTTTTGCCTTTGTAACAGGTGTGGGTGGGTATTTATTGGGTTTATTGTTATCTGTCAAAACCGATTTGCCCGCTGGTGCGCTGATTGTGTGGTGTTTAAGCTTGTTGGCGATGTTAGTTTATGGTTTGGGGCCAAAAAAGTCCGCTGCCTGATACAATAACCTTCATTCGTAAATGATGAGTGGGGGCAACATGATTACTATGAAACATTGCGCTGCGCCGTGGCGGCGCTGGTGCTTATGCCTGGGTTTGTTCTCGTGTTTTGGTGGCATGGCCAGTGCTGCCAAAATACAAATTCAGGTGCAAGACAGTAACGGCAAGCCTGTGCCGGACGCGGTGGTGTATGCCGAAGGCAGTAGCCCGCAAATTCTGGCCAAGCCGCAAGCCGGGGTGGAAATCCAACAAAAAGAGCGCAAATTTTTGCCACTCGTCACCGTGGTGCAAACGGGCAATCAAATCCTGTTTCCCAATAACGACAGCGTGCTACATCATATCTATTCCTTTTCAGCCGCAAAAAAAATCGAGCAAAAATTGTATTCCGGCAAGGCTGCGGAACCCATCGTGTTTGATAAAGCCGGTTTGGTGATTTTGGGCTGCAATATTCACGACAAAATGCTGGCCTATGTGTATGTGGTGGACACGCCGTTTTTGGCAAAAACCGATGCCAGCGGCCTCGCCAAACTGGATATTCCATCGGCCGGAAAATATACGGTTAAAGTCGCACATTACCGTAGTGTGGGCGCTGCCCTCGCTGAGCACGTGTTGCAAGTGAAAGCGGATGCGGAAAGCTTACAGTTTAAACTCAATCTCAAGCCCGAAGTGAAGTCTGACACGAAGGCAGAGTCCAAGCCGGGTACATTAAATTATGAAATTGGCCAGTAATATCGTCACGCATGAGGATTACCATGCAATTCAAAAGTCTTGAAACGCGCATCGTCACCCTGTTTTTGGTGTTGTTGATTGTGCTGCAGTTGGTTGGCTTTGCGGTCATCAATTATGGCATTGCCAAAAATGCCCGTGCCACAATTGAGGCTGAATTAACGGTTGGCGCGCGGGTGTTGCTAAAGTTAATGCAGAGTAAAGCGCAAGCCTTAACCCAGGGCGCAACCTGGTTGGCCTCCGATTATGCGTTTCGCCAAGCCATTTCGGGCGATGATCCGGCCACTTTGCGTTCGGCTCTCGCCAACCACGGTGACCGAATCAATGCCGCCTTTGCGCTGTATATTGATGCCGAGCGCAAAATCAAAGCCAGTACCCTGGCGCAGGCTGATCGTCTGGCCCCCTTGGTGTTGCCTTTGCTGGATCAGGCCGAACAAGCTGGCGGCGCTGGCACCATTGGACTGGTCGAACAAAAGGTGATTCAAATAGTGGTGGTGCCAGTGAAAGCGCCCGTTTTGATAGGATGGGTGGTGATGGCGTTTCCCATCGATCAGCCGATGGTGGATGAAATGCGCTCGCTCTCGGGTTCCGATTTGGCGGTGTTTAGTTCGCTCGGTAAAGTGCAAGCCAGTACCGTGAATGTGGATGCGGTTTTACCAGAGTTGCGCCGCTTTGTCATGCAAGCGAATAACTCACAAAATATTTTTCTGGCCAACGATGAATACCGCGTGATGCATGTGCCGCTGGATAAAAAAGGGGAGTTTCATGCCGTATTGTTGCGCTCGGTGAGCGCCGCGCTACAACCCTATAACCGTTTGCAATGGTTGTTGTTTGGCTTTACGCTGGTGGCCTTGCTGGTTGCGGTGGTGGCCAGCATTGTTACCGCCAAACGCATCGCCCAACCGTTAAAACAATTGGCGCAAGTGGCGCAACGCTTGGGGCAGGGCGATTATTCGGCACAAATTTCATTTCAGCGTCATGATGAAATCGGGGCTTTGGCCACGGCCTTTGGCACCATGCAAAATGATATCGCCCAGCGCGAATTAAAAATTAGCCGTCTGGCGTACTGGGATACCCTGACCGGTTTGCCAAATCGGGTTGAATTTAGCCGCTTGCTGGACGAGGCGCAACATTCGCAAGCCAACAATTCGCAAGCCCACAATTCGCAGAGCGGGGCAGTGCAGCGGGGCGCGGTGTTGATGTTGGATCTGGATCGCTTTAAATTCGTCAATGATGTGCTCGGGCATGCGGTGGGAGATGCCTTGTTGCAGCAACTGGCCCTGCGTTTGCAAGCCCAATTGCAGGCGGTGTGGCCGAACTCGGTCTTGGCGCGTTTTGGCGGCGATGAGTTTGCCATCCTGCTGCGCCAAGCCACCCAGGAGCAGGCGCAGCAGGTCGCGCAAAGTGTACTGGGCAGTTTGGAAAAGCCGCTCACGGTGGAACAGCAAACCATTGATGTGGGGGCGGGTTTGGGGATTGTGATCTTTCCTGAGCAGGGTAATCATTCCGAGCGTTTATTAAAATTGGTTGAAGTGGCGATGTATTTTGCCAAATCGCACCATAGCGGCGCGGTGCTCTACGATAGCAAAATCGATACATCGAGCGCGCAAAACCTGTCGCTGCTGACCGAATTGCGCCATGCAGCCGAACATGGCGAATTCCGTTTGTTTGCCCAGCCCAAAATCTCCCTGGCCAGCGGCCTGGTGGTGGGGGTGGAAGCGCTGGTGCGCTGGGTTCACCCCAGCCGGGGCATGGTGTTTCCCGATCATTTTATTCCGTTTGCCGAGCAAACCGGGTTTATCCGGGTACTCACCGACTGGATGTTGCAACAGTCAGCCGCCATGTGTCAGCTTTGGCAAGCCCAGGGATTGGCGTTAAAGATTTCGGTCAATCTGTCCACCCGTGATTTGCTGGATCAGGATTTGCCGCAAAAATTTGGTGATATTTTGCAGCAATATGGTTTGCAAGCCAAATCGTTTTGCCTTGAAATTACCGAAAGCGCGATTATGGATGACCCGCAACGCGCGCAGCAAACCTTGCAGCGTTTGCATGAGATGGGGGTGGATTTATCGATTGATGATTTCGGCACGGGCTACTCGTCGCTGGCGTATTTGAAGCGCTTGCCGGTGAATGAATTGAAGATCGATAAATCGTTCGTGTTGAATATGGCCAAGGATGAAGGCGATACCAAGATCGTGCGCTCGACCATCGATCTGGGCCATATCATGGGTTTGCGGGTGGTGGCGGAAGGGATAGAAAACGTCGAGGTCTGGCATTTGTTGGCGCAACTGGGTTGTGATCAGGGGCAAGGCTATTTTATGAGTCGGCCTATTGCTGCCGATCAAATCCCGGCCTGGGTGGCTGCCTGGAAAAGCCCTGCCGCACTCGAAGGCGGGCAGGGCGCTGTTGCTTAGATGTTGCATGGATGTTGCCTGGATGTTGCTGATGCCAGGTCTGGCGTGGGCTTATTTGGCGTAGGTCACCATATCGCTACGCACCACCGAAACAATGCCGTTCCAGGCGGTGGTGTAATGGTTGTAGGCTTCGGCGTCATCGCGGAACGTGACCGAATGGTAAGCCCACTTGACGCTACCACCTTCGTTGGCTGCGGTGCCCAAGGTTAAGTCATTACATAACCAGTCGGCCGGGTTGCACAAGGCTTGGCCCGAGTTACCAGCAACACCACCTGTGCTGTGGTAGGCCACCGCTTCATCATCCTGACCTGGCAAAATACCGGAATACAGCGTCCCATTGGAACCCGCATACATATAAAACCAGATATTGCGCGTGGTGTTGTGGTTGAAGCTGTTGCGTGCGGTGCTGGTTTTCAGGTCGGCCACCAAGGGTTCGGAGGTGGTCCAGGTGCCATAGTCGGACAATTCAGAGCCGCCACCCGCGCCGGAGGCTGATCGTACCCACTTGATATTCCAGCCGGTTTGGGTGGTGCCATCGCTATTGGTACAGGCCCCGCTGGCGGCTGTCGGATTCTTTTTATAGCGAGGGGTACTGCCATGCCTGGCCAGGGTGTAAGCCATCATCAGGTCGCCCGCGCTGTGGGTGCCGATATAGCACCAGTTGCTGCCAGTGCAGAAGCAATCCAGCGCATCGCGCACGATGTAGTTTTGCGAGGAAATACTGTTATAGCCATTCCAATTGACGGACTTTCGATTCACGCCCGCAGCGACCGTATTATTGTTGGTCCAGTACCTGAAATCATTGTATTTGCCAACCGACGTATTGTTGTTGTTGCGGCCATTAATCCAGAGTGTGTAATTGGTGGCGTGGG
>CAMBDR010000029.1 GCA_945864765.1 Janthinobacterium lividum
TGGTTGATAACCATGGTGCCACCGTGGCGGATGCGGGTTGGGATTTGTATCGGGTCGCCTTGCAGCGTTTGGGGGCGGTGCCCACCCTGATTGAATGGGATACCGATATTCCAACCCTGCCCGTTCTTTTGGGCGAGGCCGAGAAGGCGCGTGTGATCATGCAACAGGCCAGCCCTGGCGTGTGCGTAACCATTCCGATCAGTTCGCGCGTGCAGCCCGATGCGCGTAGCGTGGCTGAAATACAAAGTGCTTTTGCGGCTGGTTTATTTGCGCCTGATTTGAGCGAGTGGGCGGGTGAAGCTGCCTGCGAGTTGGCTTGTTTTGCCGGGCCGCCTGAGCAAGCCCTGCGCCGCTTTGCGCGCTATCGCGGCAATCTGGTGGCAACCTGGGAAAAAACCATGGCCGCCGTTTTCCCGGTACTGGAAGCACTGGTTGGTGAAGAATTCTTTGCCGCGCTGGCGCGCGCGTATGGGCATGCGTATCCCTCTGATTGCGGCGATTTGAATCAATTTGGCCATCACTTTGCCCAGTTTTTGCGGGAATTTCCGCATGTGGCGCAATATCCGTATTTCCCCGATGTGGCGGCGCTGGAGTGGGCCTTGCATCGCGCTTATTATGCCGCAGATGGCGCGAATGGTTTGGATGCCGCCCAATTGGCCGCCTGGTCGCCCGAGCAATTAGAGCTGGCCTGTTTTACCCTGCAACCGGCAGCGAGCCTGTTGCAATCCGGCTTTGCCGTGGTCAAGCTATGGCAGGCGCATCAGCC
This sequence comes from Janthinobacterium lividum, assembly GCA_945864765.1. Lineage (GTDB taxonomy): Bacteria > Pseudomonadota > Gammaproteobacteria > Burkholderiales > Burkholderiaceae_D > CAMBDR01. The sequence continues at coordinate 767 of CAMBDR010000029.1, forward strand.
CGAGAGCGAGGTAGAATTTCCGGCGCAATTGGATGAGCCTTGCCATGCACTGGTGTGCCGACCGCACTGGAAGCCACAAGTCGTGGCCTTGTCGCCTGCGGCCTATGCCGCTTTATCCTGTTTGGCGGCAGGTTTATCGTTTGGCGAGGCGCTGGATGCTGCCTTTGAACTGGACGAAGGCTTTGATGTCGCCAGCCATTTGCAGCAATGGTTGGGTGTGCTGCAAATGCCGGGCTAATTTACTGCCTCATTTATTTGCCCCAAATTAACTTATATTCGTTGCGATAACCAGTATCCGGATCAAACATGTTTTTGGGGCCGCCATGGAAGGGCATGTTTTGCGAGGTGACCACATACGGCGGTGACGCATAACCCGACGGCGGTAACTTATGGTGCGCCCGATTCAATTCATCAATTAACTGCCAGGCTTGTTGCGAGAGCGGTTCCGGTACCACGCCCATTTGCAAAATCTTTTTCTGAATGCGGTTATAGCTGGTGCTGGTGCCATCACCCGCACCGACTACTTGCGGCTTGATGGCACTTAATGCCTCTACATTGGCGGGTGTTTCCATCCAGTCGGCATAGAGATCGTGCACCACGATGGTGTGAGTCCACTTTTTGCCATGGCGTTTGGCCAGCGTGGCGAGGCTGGCAGAGAGTGTTTCGGCACCATTGGTAATGGGAATTTCTTCGATGCCGAGCAGACTGCAGGTTTGGCAGCGTTTAATCACATCGATCACTTCATTGGATTTCGCCACCGAGTACAGCGTCGTCGGGTCAGTCACCACCACCACACCGGCTTTGCCGTTGGATTCGACCACGGCGAAGTAGGCGGCAGTTTGCCCCACTTCTTTTGGATCGGTGCCAATATTGGTGAATAAGCCATCACCAGGGCCGATTTTAACGGACGCGTGCCAACCCACAACCGGGATATTTTTTTCGGCGAGTTTAGCGATTTCTTTGGCTTGATCACGGGCATTGATACCTGCCAAAATCACCCCGTCCGGTTTGAGTGCCATGGCGCGGCTAAAAGCATCGGCGCGCTTGTTGGCGACGCCCCAACAATCAATCGGCACTAAATCCCAACCAGCGACGGGGTTCACATCGCGTAAATTTTTAAGTAATGCGGCAACACTGGTATTGCGCATGTCGGAGGCAATAAAAACAATCAGCTTTTTGGCTTCAATTTTGGGGCCGGTGGTGGGGCCTGCCCATTCTTTTCTGAATGCGGATTCACGGGCGATTTTGGCATTGGCCCGGTTAAAGTAGACGGTTTGGCTTTCTTGTGCCGACGCGGCTGGGTAAGCCAAGGTCAAGAAAAATGCAGCACCAACAGAGACAAATTTTTTTGAAATCATCATTTCTATTTTTGATAGTAATTAAACGGACTAATTAAGCGGACGACCAGCCAAGACTTAACATTCTATGAATGTACACGATATGCCTGCCTAGTTTACCTAATTTTTTGAGAATCCCGTGAAAAACTTCGCTCTGGAATTGTGCTTTGGCGTAGAAATTGCTTTGAATAGCGTGTAGATGCCAAAAAACAAGGTTAATTGGCATCAACTTATTGTGGTGTAATTCTTACAAGCCCAAATCGCTGAGGGAAGGGTGATCATCGGGGCGGCGGCCCTGGGGCCAATGGAACAGTCGGTCTGCTTCCGATATCGCCAGGTCATTAATGCTGGCATAGCGTTTTTGCATGAGTCCCTGGGCGTCGAATTCCCAGTTTTCGTTGCCGTAAGAACGATACCATTGGCCTGCATCGTCATGCCATTCGTAGGCAAAACGCACGGCAATGCGATTGCCTTCAAAGGCCCATAATTCTTTAATCAAACGGTATTGTTGCTCACGTTGCCATTTTCGGGTCAAAAATTCCACGATTTGTTCGCGCCCGCGTGGGAATTCACTGCGATTTCGCCATTGGCTATCCAAGGTATAGGCCAAGGAAACCCGCACTGCATCACGTGAATTCCAGCCATCTTCGGCTGCGCGCACTTTTTGTGTCGCACTTTCACGGGTAAATGGCGGAAAGGGGGGGCGTGCTTCGAGCGTCATGATTTCTCCTTTAAAAGTAGGGTAAGCTAGCATAACATGTTATTTTGCCCCGAATATTTTGTTGTAAGTCGGCTTGATTATTGTGCTTCTGACCGGGGCTAACTGTCTGAAAATGGTCGTGCTTGCGGTCATTGCTAAAAAATATCAAGTTTTTCAACGTGGCAGGAAATTGCGTCGATATAATGGACAACGCCGTAATATCAATTTTAGAAGCAAAGAATTTCGCCAGCGCGAACTCATAACATAAGGCTGAGATCGGTGTATTTTTCTATCGGAGACCCATTTTTGTTGTTTGCTTTTTGGAGTGGCGTGGCTAGTTTTGTACTAACCACCTTGATCACGATCCAGATTGTCTATTTGCGCCTGAGTCGATTACGGCGCGAACAACAAGAGCATGCTTTTTTGGCACGCTGGCAGCCCTTGCTGCAACAGGCTATTGTCGATCCAGCGATGGAATTGCCAGGCTTGCAGCCCAAGGAGGCGGTGTTTTTTTTGAAATTGTGGAATCATTTGCATGAAAGCCTGTCGCTTGATGCCACTCTCGTTCTAAATCAAATTGGTATGCGGCTGGGTTGTTATGCAATGGCGCACAATATGTTGCGTGGTGGGGGACGCTCGAAACACTTGTTGGCGATTTTAACGCTGGGGCAATTGCGTGATCGCGCCGCTTGGCATGATCTGATGGCCGAAGCGGTGTTTGTTGATAGTGCGGCCTCACTCAATGCATTGCGGGCTTTGGCGCAAATTGATGCCGATGCCGTGATGCGTGAAATGACACCCCAGTTATTGATGCGGGATGATTGGCCAGCGGGCCGCTTGATCGCTATTTTTCAAGAGTCGCCACCGCGTTTTTATGCGCCGCTGTTAAGCGCTGCTGCTGAGGGGCCGCCCAAACAACAGTTGAAAGCCCTGCGCATGGTGGAGGGTATGCATTTATCCCTGGCGCTGCCCGTATTGGCCCATTTACTCGATGAAAAAATGGCCCCTGAATTGATTGTGGCGGCCTTACGGGTGACTTTGTATCCGCAATTATTGGTGGTGGTGCGTACCCACCTGACGCATTCGGATTGGCGCGTGCGGGTGCAGGCAGTCAAGGCCTTGGGCAGAATCGGGCGCGCCTCGGATGTGAGCCTGTTATCAACCTTGTTGGATGATTCAGAATGGTGGGTGCGCTACCGCACCGCCCAGGCTTTGGCAGATATTCCTTCATTTAATCGCAATATGCTGGATCATCTGTTAAGTTTAACCGACGACCGCTATGCCCATGATATTTTAAATCAGGTGATGGCAGAGCGGGGTATGGCATGAGTGTTGTTATTTACTGGGCCATATTAACGTATTTCGTTTTGCTGAATGGTAGTTATTTATTGCTCAATTTGCTCTCTCTGATTTTATTGCGGCGACGGGTTGAAGAGCAAGTACTCGATAGTTTGCCACAAGTTTATACCGGAGTGGAAATTCCGGTGAGTATCCTGGTGCCCGCCTGGAATGAGGCAGCGTCGATTAATGATACGGTTCATTCCTTGTTGCGTCTGGTGTATTCCGAATTTGAAGTGCTGGTGATTGACGATGGTTCGAGCGACGACACCCTGCGCCGACTACAGTTGGAATTTGGTTTATTGCCCTTCCCGGAAGCCTATCGGGTGCGGCTCACCACAGCACCGATTGAAGAAGTCTATCGTTCCACCCGCTTCCCGAATTTGCGCGTGATTCATAAGCAGCATGGCGGCAAGGCCGATGCCTTGAACGCGGGTATCAATGCGGCGCGCTACCCCTTGTACTGCTGTGTCAACGTGAATGTGATTTTGCAAAGCGACAGCCTGCAACATATGGTGAAACCGTTTTTGGACGATACCACCGTGGTGGCAGCCGGTGGTACCGTGCGGGTGGCCAATGACTGTAAAATCGAACAAGGCTTTTTGGCCGAGGTCGATTTGTCGAGCAATCCGATTGCCTTGTTTCAGGTGATTGAATATTTGCGCTCATATTTGTTTGGCCGCCTGGGTTGGTCGTGGTTGAATGGCATGTTAATTATTTCCGGTACTTTTTCTTTATTTCACAAAGAAACCGTGGTACAAGTCGGCGGTTACCGTGCAGGCAGTATCGCTGGCGATATGGATTTGGTGGTGCGCCTGCACCATCGCTTGCGCGAACAGCAGCGCCCTTACAAAGTCGCTTTTGTGCCCGAGCCGGTCTGTTGGGCGATTGCTCCCTTCACCTTGAGCCACTTGAAAAAACGTCGGATGCGTTGGCAGCATGCCCTGGCCGATAGTTTATTGGCTAATCGTGGCCTGATGTTTAGTCGTCATGGCGGTGTGCCGGGCTGGCTGGCGTTTCCCTTCATGCTGGTGTTTGAATGCTTTGGGCCTGGCATTGAATTGGCCAGTTATGGCTGGATGTTGGCCGCATTTGTAACGGGTATTATTTCGGGGCAAGTCTTAATTGCTTTTTTCATTGTTGCCATCGGCTTGGGCATTTTGCTCTCGATTTCTGGTTTGTTATTGGAAGAAATGTCATTTCATCTTTACCCCAAGAAACGCCATCTGATTTGGTTGGCCGTTGCATTGGTGTTTGAAAACTTTGGTTACCGCCAACTTAATGCTTTTTGGCGAGTGCTGGGCATGTTGCGCCGCCAAGACCGCGCCTGAGTTCACATCTCAGTTCACATATCTCACACTTCTTTACAAATCTTTTATTTCCAAGCGGCACACTTTCCCCTACAGTGTTGAAAGTATGATTTAACGCATATCTTTCGGCGGCAGCGCAGACAGTCCGCTTAAAGCATGCTTCCGGTTTACTTTTTAAAATAGAGCAGGAGATATTTATGTCAACTTTAGCGACAGGGGCGACTACCGTTGCCCCGCCAAGCACCACTGAGGCGGCGCGCTTTTTGGCGCAAGCGGCGTTGGGTGGTAACGACCAGGATCTGGCTCTGGTGCAATCCAAAGGGTTCAGCGCCTGGATCGACAGCCAATTTGCTACCAGTTCCGATGCCAGTCATTGGGATTGGATGATTAGTAAAGGTTTTAATAATATTACCTATATTAATTCCTCGGCCGGGATCGACCCCAGTCTGTGGCGCAAATTGATGGCTTCGCCCGACTTGTTGCGGCAACGTATTGCACTGGCGCTCTCGGAAGTGTTTGTTGTATCTTTGCAAGGCTTGAATGGCAGTTGGCGCGCTTTTGCCGCTGCCGGGTATATGGATATGCTGAGCGCACAAGCGTTTGGTAATTTCCGTAACCTGATCGAAGCCGTTACGCTGTCCCCGGCGATGGGGCTGTATCTGGGCACACGCGGCAATCAAAAAGAAAGCATTGTCACCGGGCGGCAACCGGATGAAAACTATGCGCGTGAAGTGATGCAATTATTCACCATTGGGCTGTACCAGCTCAATCTGGATGGCACGCAAAAGAAAGGGACCAACGGCAAACCGATAGAAACCTATACCCTTGACGCCGTATCGCAACTGGCACGCGTGTTTACCGGATGGAATTATAATAAACCGGTTAAAGAAGTGCCCGACCACTGGCGACGCAATATGGTGCTCAATCCATCGCTCCATTCGACTGCCAGCAAAACCTTTTTGGGTGTCACCATTCCTGCAGGCGTCAACGATGGTGTGGGCGACTTAAAAATCGTACTCGATACCTTGTTCAACCATCCCAACTTGCCACCGTTCTTTTGCAAGCAATTGATCCAGCGCTTGGTGACCAGCAACCCCAGTCCGGCCTATGTGCAGCGCGTAGCGCAAGTTTTCAAAGCCAATGCGGCAGGCGTGCGCGGCGATATGAAAGCGGTGATTCGTGCCGTCTTGCTCGATAATGAAGCACGCCAGCTGCCCACCAGCGCCACGGCTGGCAAGTTGCGTGAACCAATGCTGCGCCTGGTGCAATTTGCCCGCACTTTCAAGGCCAAATCGACCAGCGGTGCCTGGAATTTTGGCAATACGCTGGACCCCGATTCGCGCCTGGGCCAAAGCCCGATGCGCTCACCCACCGTGTTTAATTTCTTTCGCCCAGGCTTTGTGCCGGGCAGTGGTTTGGTGACCGACCCGACTATTGTGGTGCCGGAATTGCAAATTTCGACCGAATCCACCGTGGTTGGCTATGCCAACTTCATGCAAAGTGTTATCAATGGCAGTTTCTCTGATTTGAAACCGGATTATACGGCTGAAATCGCTCTGGCGACCAATGCCACTGCCTTGGCAACACGCATCAATAATATGCTTGCAGCGGGGCAGATTTCGAGTGCCAATTTGAACGGGATTGCCAGCGCAGTGGGCACCATCAATGCCAGTACCGATGCCGGAAAACTCAATCGCGTCAAGGCCACCATCATGTTGGTGATGTGCGCGCCTGAATACATTGTGCAAAAATAAGCGAACCAAGGAGCAAGCAAATGAGTATCGAATCCATTCAGCGCCGGGAATTTTTGCGCAAATCTACCCTGATGAGCGGTGCCCTCGCGGGTGCCGCACCCTTCGCCTTAAATTTGGCCGCCATCGGCGAAGCGGCGGCACAAACTGCCAGCGACTATAAAGCCATCGTCTGTGTGTTTTTATATGGCGGTAATGATTATGGCAATACCTTAATCCCCTACGATAACGCCAACTACAGCGCCTATGCCACCATTCGGCAAAAGCTGGCGTATTCCCAGTCATCGCTGGCGGCGACGGTGTTAAACCCGACCGTGCCCGCACCGAATGGCCGCCAAATGGCGCTGGCACCGGAGCTGGCCCCGCTCAAACCCTTGTTTGACAGTGGCAATTTGGGCGTGTTGTGTAATATCGGCACCCTGGTGGTGCCCACCACGGTGGCGCAATATAAAGCCAAGAGTGTGCCGCTGCCACCGAAACTGTTTTCTCATAACGATCAGCAAAGCTTTTGGCAGTCGAGCAATCCGGAAGGTGCCACCACGGGTTGGGGTGGGCGTTTGGGTGACTTGATGCTGTCCAGTAATAGCAATGCCTTGTTTACCGCGATGTCGGTTTCGGGTAGTGCCTTGCTGTTAAATGGCAATCAGGTTTCCCAATATGGTGTGACATCCAAAGGCTCGAATGGTTTGCGCGGGGTGGACAGTAATTTATATGGCTCGGCCAATTGCTCGGCCATGTTGCGCAGCTTGGTGACCCAAAGCCGCACCAATCAGCTTGAAAACGCCTACGTTAAAATCATGAATCGCAGTTTGGCAGGCAATGCCAGCCTGAAAACTGCGTTAGCCAGCGTGCCACCGTTTAGCACACCGTATGATCCGAATAACTCGCTGGCGGGCCAATTGCAAATGGTGGCCAAACTGATTGCCGGGCGCAATAGCCTGGGCACCAAGCGGCAGATATTCTTTGTCTCGCTGGGTGGTTTTGATAATCATGATGGTTTGTTGACGCAACACCCCGGCTTGTTGAAAACCGTGGCCGATGCGCTCAACAGTTTTTATCAGACCACCAAAGAATTGAATATTGCCGATTCCGTCACCACGTTTACCGCATCCGATTTTGGCCGTACCCTGGCTGTGAATGATGATGGTAGCGACCATGGTTGGGGCAGCCATCACTTCATTCTGGGTGGCGCGGTGAATGGTAAAACCTTGCATGGTAAATTGCCGGCCATCGCCGTCAATGGGCCAGATGACGTTGGGCAAGGGCGCTTATTGCCAACCACGTCGGTGGATCAATTGGGCGCGGCCTTGGCGACCTGGTTTGGCGTATCGGCCACCAATTTGCCAATTGTTTTGCCCAATAGCCACAACTTTGATTTGACTGCATTAAAACTGTTTAAAACAGCCGCTAAAACCACGGTTGGCGCTTAAAGTTTGCCGCCATCCAGTCGATGTACTTCTGGATGGCGGCCGATAGCGCAAAGTTTCAAGCCTGGCTTGCCGCAATTTTATGTTCAAGTTATTCGGGCGAAATTTCTATGCGTGTGCAGATTCGATCTTGGTGCTCAATATTCCGGCTGGTGCCAGGTTTGGCCATGCTTTGCCTGATTTGTACACCCAACTGGGCGGCAGAATTTGGTGATGTGCAAGTCGTTTCTTATATCGGGCAACCACTGGTGGTTGAAGTGGAGTTGACTGCGCTGTCCAATGAAGAAGCGAGCGCTTTGCAGGTGCGGCCATCCGGGGCTGACGTGTTTAGTGGTGCAAATATTCAAAGGAATCCGGTGCTGGCAAGCATGCATTGGGTGATACGGCACCGCGATAAACGTCAATTTTTACGTATCACCACCGATAAGCCAGTGCAAGCCAGTTTTTTAAATATGTTTTTTGAACTGGGCAGCAAAAATGAGCGTTCGGTGCGCGCCTTAACCGTTTGGTTGGAGCCTGACCCCGGGCAAGCACAAAATGACGGGCTTGAGCCACCCGCCTTGGCCACCTTACCGCAGCCAGTTGCGAGTAGCAGCGTGCCGGGTGAGGATAAGCCGGAGCAAACCCATGCACAATCCCATGCCCAAACCCATGCGAATGCCCATGCGTATGCCCAAGCCCAGGCTCATGCGCATGCGATGCCTGTCATCTCTGCCAAGGTCGGGCGAGAATGTAGCGCATCACAGCAGCGCTGCGTTGCTGTTGATCGTGAAAATCGGGCGATTCGATCACAAATTCGATCCTTGGAAAAGGACTTGATCGTATTGAATCAAACCATTCTTGGCCCCGCTAAAGTCGCGCTGCCCGCCAAGAGCCGGGACAGAAAGTCGGCGAGTGCGCCAGCGCCAGCTGATGCCAGCTCAAGCCCCGAAGCGCATGAAGACAGTGCCAATGCCAGCGCGCCCGCCGATGGCGAATTATTCCTGAAAAAAGAAGAAGAGACGCTCTTGCCAGCAAAAAAGCCCGAACCCAAAACCTTACCCTGGAAGTTGATTGCCATCGGTGCCGGTGTGGGTTTGGCGCTCTTGGCGTTGGCCGCCGTGTTGTATCGGAAGCGGCGTAAGAAAGCGAAAAAAGCAGCTAAACCGAGTGAGGATGCTGAAATGCCAGCAGCGGCAGCTTCTGCAACCACCACAAGCGATGATGATGCCGCCCCTGCACCCACCCTGAAAGGCTGGAAAAAGTGGCGGCAGGCACTCACCGCGCGTTGGCAGTCTTTGAAGAAACCCAAGCTGCCTGATAGCGCCGCACCCGACCCCAAGTCCGGCATCAAGGCGAAGTTGAGCGGGCTATGGGGCAAGCTCACTAAAAAATCAGCCTCTGCGCCAGCCCCGGTATTGGAGCCGGACTAAATCAACCCGATTAAATCAAGCGGATTAAACCAGCCAATCCAGCAGCGTGAGCGGGCTTGCCAATATCCCTTGCGCTGACCAGGTGCGTGGTGCGCTGGCACCGCAATAACCCCAGGCGGCGGCCAGACTGAGCATGCCTGCCGCTTGTCCGGCTTGAATATCACGTAAATCATCGCCCACATACCAACACGCTTGCGGCGGTAAATTGAGCGCTTGCGCCGCTGCCAATAAAGGGGCAGGGTGCGGTTTGGCGTGCGGGGTAGAGTCGCCAGAAATAACGCAAGCGGCGTGCTGCAAGCCAATTTGGGGAATTAAGGGTAGCGTAAAGCGTGCATGTTTATTGGTGACCACGCCCCAACGCAGGCCGCGTTGTTCCAACTGCTGTAACAGTTCTGGAACCTCATCAAACAAACGGCTATGTCGGGCCAGCTTGGATTCATATTGTTCCAGAAACTCTTGCTTCATCGCCTCATAATCGGCATGGGTTGGGTCGATGCCAAATCCGGCACCGATCAAGCCACGTGCGCCCGAGGAGGCAACCGGGCGTAATGTCTCAAAAGGCGTCAGCGCCAGTTGGCGGCGTTGCTGCATGTGGTTTAAGGCTGCCGCCAAATCGGGCGCAGTATCGGCTAAAGTGCCATCGAGATCAAACAGAATGGCACGTGGCGGTGGAAAAGTTGGCATGAGGTTAATTTCTCAGGGAGCAAAAGAAGGCAAATGGCTGGCGATGGTTGGCAATGGTTTGTAATGACGAGCGTAAGCAATCAGGGCGACAAGCTGCAAGCGAGATAAAAACTGACGCTGGTGTCCTGATTGAGTGAATACATTTGCGTGATCGGGTTGTAACTTAATCCACGTAAGTTTTCTACCTGCAAACCGGCATTGCGCACATATTGCGATAATTCGGACGGGGTGATGAACTTGGCATAATCATGCGTACCCTTGGGCAATAAACGCAACACATATTCGGCCCCGATAATGGCAAATAACCAAGATTTTGGATTGCGGTTAAAGGTAGAAAAGTACACATGGCCACCAGGTTTTAATAATTTGGCGCAAGCGGCAACAATGGCGGCCGGTTCGGGCACATGTTCCAGCATTTCCATGCAAGTGATGATATCGTATTGCCCCGCTTCGCGTTCCGCCAAATCTTCTGCCGAAATCAATTCATAGCGCACGGCAATACCTGATTCCAGGCTATGTAAATCAGCCACCTTCAAAGCCTTTTCGGCCAAATCGATGCCCGTTACCTGGGCACCTTTACGCGCCATTGATTCGGCCAAAATACCGCCGCCACAACCGATATCGAGTACTTTTTTACCCGTCAAAGGCGTGCGCGCATGAATCCATTCCAGGCGCACCGGGTTGAGTTCATGTAGTGGGCGAAATTCCGCGCCGGGGTCCCACCAGCGATGGGCCAGGTCACTAAATTTTTGTAATTCGGAAGGATCGACGTTCATAAACAGTGCGCAGACGGTGCGTGGATAAGGCGGGTTCATAAAAAACCCCGCATGAAGCGGGGTTAAGTGGATTGTGACTGATGAATTGCCCGGACTGAGGGCAATTCAAGTACGCCTATTATTTGCGAGTACCAACCACTTCGATTTCTACGCGACGGTTTTTGGCGCGGCCTGCATCAGTTTTGTTGTCTGCCACAGGTTGTTTCTCGCCTTTGCCTTCGGTGTAAATGCGCTTGTCATCAATACCTTTCGATATCATGTACGCTTTCACTGCAGTAGCACGTTTTTCCGACAGTTTTTGGTTGTAAGCATCGCTACCAATCCAATCGGTATGGCCGACTGCGATAATTACTTCCAAATTCATGCCTTGCAATTTCGACGCCAAATCATCAATCTTGGCTTTGCCTTCTGGCTTCAACACGGCTTTGTTGAAATCAAACAACGCATCGGCAGCGAAAGTGACTTTTTCAGCCGTTGGTGCTACTGCGGCTGGTTTGACGACAGGTGGTGGCGGTGGTGTTGGCGTACCCGGTGTTACTGGTGCGGGTGGTGGATTAACGCACACATTGTCTTTCAGGATTTGTGGTTCTTTGCAAACCGGAGCCAGTGGCTTGTCGCAACCAGCCACTGCATCAGCAGGGGTCCAGTAGCCAGTACGCCAGCACAAACCGAATGGATTGCGGGCAATCACGCCACGGCCATCTTGTACATACGCGCTGTAAGGCGTGTTGGCCTTAATGTCTTGTGCCGATGCTGAAAATGCTATCAAAGTAGCAGCAGCAAGGACGAGTTTCGATAAAGTATTCATTTTTTCCTCTTAGGTTTAAACGCTGCAGAATCATTGTGCCTCAAGCTGGCGCACCTGCCAAACGCCATTCTAGCACGAGCTTACACTACTCCGGCGAATGCGTTGTTGTTGTTAAGTGAAGTAGATGGCGCAAATGGTGACCGTATGCTCAAATGGAGGCGCTTCAATGCGATAAAGTGCGGGAATTGGGGAAGCCCGTCGCTTTATCGCAACACGAAGTGAAATTATTTTGCTGGACCTTTGGCTTCAATGACTACGCGCCGATTCGGTGTCAGACATTCGATCAGTGCTTTACGCTTGAGTTTATCGTCGCATGACTTCACGGACTGGGTTTTGCCGACTCCCAGCGTATCCATATTGGCGTCAACCCCTTTCTTTTTCAGATAGGCGGCCACGGTATCGGCACGTTTTTCTGATAGTTTCTGGTTGTACTGATGGCTACCCAAACGGTCGGTATGGCCAGTGACGATGACGAAATCAACTTTGGCGCAACCGGTGAGTTTTGGTAGTACTTCTTCATCAATGCGCTTTTGCGCCGCAGCGCTCAAGGTCGCTTTATTAAATTCAAAGGTTTGATCATTGATCAGTGTGGCGCTAAAGTCACACCGCTTGGGTGGTGGCGGTGGCGGAGGTGGCGGCGGCGGCGGTGGAGGAGGTGGCGGTGGGGGCGCAACCTCTTCTTTGGCGACGGGTTTTTCGAGTTCTTTGTCGCAACCGGCGACGGCGTCGGCGGGTGTCCAATAGCCAGTGCGCCAGCACAGGCCGAATGGGTTGCGCGCAATGATGCCACGGCCATCTTGCACATAAGCACTGTTTGGTGTGGTTGCTTTGATATCGGTTTGGGCGAAACTGCTAGCGCTTGCGCCAACGGCCACGCCCAGAATAATGGAATTAACAACGAGGCTCAAGGCCGATTTTTTATGCATGTCCTACCCCTTGTATTGAAAAAAACATCTTGTGCGCATTTTTTGCTCGCTTTGTGCTTGCTTTGTGCTCATTTTGTATATATTGGGAGCGTCGATTCTGCGATCCATTTTCGGCTATTTTGCACTGTTTTGCAGCGTGAATGCGCATTTCGCCTGAACTATTTGCGCCTGATTGCGCTTATTTGCGCTTATTTGCGCTTGAATTGGCACAGACGACAGAAAATGCGGGGGCTAAATCCGGAAAATAGCGTAACAAAACAGGCGGCCATGTTAAAATCGCCCGGTTATACTTTTGTCGCATCGAACTTGCTAAAAAGCTTTTTTTCGCGTTTGCAAGACGCAATAAAATAGCAGACGGCGCTTATGTTACCTTAATGGTTGCCTTAGTGTTACATTAATGTCGCCTTATTTAGTACCCATCATTTTAATCACAGCTCATTTGAATCGCCAATGGATCAATTCGCCAAAGAAACAATCCCTATTTCCCTGGAAGACGAGATGCGCAAGAGCTATCTCGATTACGCGATGAGTGTAATCGTTGGCCGCGCTCTGCCTGATGTGAGGGATGGTCTGAAACCCGTGCATCGCCGCGTTTTATTCGCCATGCATGAAATGAATAACGTCTACAACCGCCCCTTCGTCAAGTGTGCGCGGGTGGTGGGTGAAGTGATGGGTAAATACCATCCGCATGGTGACCAGTCAATTTACGACACCCTGGTGCGGATGGCACAAGACTTTTCCCTGCGTTACACCCTGGTGGACGGGCAAGGTAATTTCGGCTCCATCGACGGCGATAACGCGGCGGCCATGCGTTACACCGAGTGCCGCCTGGATAAAATCGCCAATGAATTATTGGCCGATATCGATAAAGATACGGTTGATTTCGTGCCGAATTACGACGGCAAAGAAAAAGAACCGTCGGTTTTGCCAACCCGTATCCCCAACTTGCTGATTAACGGTTCATCCGGTATCGCGGTGGGGATGGCGACCAATATTCCGCCGCATAATCTCAATGAAATCCTGACGGGCGCGCTGCATTTATTGCGCAATAGCGAAACCACGATTGATGAATTGATTGAAATGATTCCGGCCCCCGACTTTCCGACTGGTGCCCTTATTTATGGCGTGTCGGGCGTGCGCGATGGCTATCGCACCGGGCGTGGGCGCGTGGTGATGCGTGCCAAAACCCATTTTGAAGAATATGGCAAAGAAGGCCGTACCGCCATTATCGTCGATGAATTGCCGTATCAGGTCAATAAAAAGTCTTTGCTGGAGCGCATCGCCGAAAACGTGCGGGACAAAAAGCTGGATGGCATTTCTGATATTCGCGATGAATCCGATAAATCCGGCATGCGCGTGGTGATTGAGTTGAAGCGCAACGAAGTGGCGGAAGTGGTACTCAACAATCTGTACAAGCAAACCCAGTTGCAAGACACCTTTGGCATGAATATGGTGGCCTTGGTGGATGGTCAGCCCAAGTTGTTGAATTTGAAGCAAATGTTGGAATGCTTCCTGTCGCATCGGCGCGAAGTGGTGACACGCCGTACCGTATTTGAATTACGCAAAGCGCGTGAGCGTGGTCATTTACTGGAAGGTTTGGCCGTTGCTCTGGCCAATATTGATGATTTTATCGCCATCATCAAAGCCGCCCCGACTCCGCCTGTCGCCAAAACCGAATTGATGGCGCGTGCCTGGGATTCGTCGGTGGTGCGTGAAATGTTGGCGCGCACGGGTGAAGATAGCGTGGGTGGCATCAATGCGTTCCGGCCAGAACATTTGCCCATGCATTATGGTTTGCAAGGTGATGGCTTGTATAAGCTGTCGGACGAGCAAGCGCAAGAAATTCTGCAAATGCGTTTGCAACGCTTGACCGGGTTGGAACAAGACAAAATTGTCAATGAATACAAAGATATCATGGCAACCATTGCCGATTTGCTGGATATTTTGGCCAAGCCCCAGCGCGTGACCGTTATTATTTCGGACGAATTG
>CAMBDR010000030.1 GCA_945864765.1 Janthinobacterium lividum
ATGCCCTGCACCGTGCAGGGCTAGCTGCCCCGCGCCAATACGCGCTGTGTAATGATGAAAACGTGATTGGGCGCGCTTTTTTCATCATGGATTTTGTCGCAGGCCGGGTGATGTGGGATCAAGCCTTGCCGGATATGAGTAATGCAGAACGTGCGGCAATTTATGATGAAATGAATCGCGTTATCGCGCAGTTGCACAGTGTTGATTTTGCTGCCATCGGTTTATCTGATTATGGCAAACCGGGCAATTATTTTGCCCGTCAGATTGAGCGCTGGACGCGCCAATACCGGGCCTCGGAAACTGAAACCATCGAAGCGATGGATCAATTGATTGCGTGGCTACCACAACACATTCCTGCGGGTGACGACACCTCGATTGTGCATGGCGATTTCCGCCTCGACAATATGATTTTTCACCCAACCGAGCCGAAGATCTTGGCAATTTTGGATTGGGAACTCTCGACATTGGGCCATCCGCTGGCTGATTTTGCCTACCATTGCATGAGTTGGCATATTGAGCCGGGCCAATTTCGTGGCATTGCCGGCCTCGATCACGCGGCTTTGGGCATTCCTTCAGAGCAAGCGTATATTGCGCGTTATTGCGAGCGCACCGGGCGGCATATTGAGCCTAACGATTTCAATTTTTACCTCTCCTACAATATGTTCCGCCTGGCGGGCATTCTGCAAGGGATTATGAAACGCTATGTGGATGGGACGGCATCAAGCGAACAAGCCTTGGGCGCAGGTAAGGCAACCCGCATGATGGCGGAAAAAGCTTGGCATTACGCCAATAAAGTATAAGCACCTCTTTTTGAATCGGACGAATTATGGATTTCAATTATTCAGAGCGCTGCCAGGCCATGCAGCAAACCTTGCTGCAATTTATGGCGCAGCATATTTACCCGAATGAACGTGCTTTCCATGCTGAAATTGAAAGCAATGGGCGCGACAAAGGCAATCGTTGGTTGCCCACCACGTTAATCGAATCGCTCAAGCCCTTGGCGCGTGAACAAGGCTTGTGGAATTTATTTTTACCCCGCTCCGAGCGCGCGCCCGAAGGCTTATCCAACCTCGATTACGCACCTTTATGCGAAATCATGGGGCGGGTGCCTTGGGCTTCCGAAGTATTCAATTGTTCCGCGCCTGATACTGGCAATATGGAGACATTCGAGCGCTATGGCACGGAAGAACATAAACGCACCTGGCTTGACCCTTTATTACGCGGTGAAATTCGCTCCGCTTTTGCCATGACGGAGCCGGGTGTGGCCTCGTCGGATGCGACCAATATCGAAACCCGGATCGAGCGGCGTGGCGATAATTATGTGATCAATGGGCGCAAGTGGTGGATTTCCGGCGCGGCTGATCCGCGTTGCAAGGTGTTTATTGTGATGGGTAAAACCGACCTCGAAGCGCCGCGCCATGCGCAGCAATCGATGATTGTGGTGCCAGCGGGAACGCCCGGCTTGCACATCAAACGCGCGCTGCCGGTCTTTGGTTATGATGATGCGCCGCATGGCCATTGTGAACTGTTGTTTGAAGATGTGACGGTGCCGGCCTCGGCGATTTTAATGGGTGAAGGCAAGGGTTTTGCGATTGCGCAGGGGCGTCTCGGGCCAGGGCGCATCCACCACTGCATGCGCACCATTGGCGTGGCTGAGCGCGCGCTGGAACTGATGTGCCAACGCTTGCAAACCCGGGTGGCGTTTGGCAAAACGCTGTCCGAGCAAGGCGTGTGGCGCGAGCGGATTGCCGAAGCACGGATTCAAATTGATTGCGCCCGTTTGCTCACGCTAAAAGCCGCGTCGATGATGGATACGGTGGGCAATAAAGGCGCGCAGGCGGAAATTGCGATGATCAAGGTTCTGGCCCCGAATGTGGCGCAGCAAGTGTTGGATTGGGCGATTCAGGCACATGGTGCGGCGGGGGTGTCGGATGAATTCCCGCTGGCGTATCAGTGGGCGGGCAACCGCACGCTACGGCTGGCCGATGGGCCGGATGAAGTACATCGTAATGCGATTGCCAAGCTGGAATTGGCCAAGCATGGCAAGATGAATGAAGATTTGAGTTTGCCAATTACGCGTAGCTAAATTACAGGGTAGCCGCACTCATGGCCAGAGAAACATTCTCAATTGCATGGTGGAATACCAGTCTGGCCCCTGGTGCGCAAAGCCGCGCAAGCACGGCGCAAAGAGACATTGCTTGCGCCGTGAATGACCTGATGACCCAAACCCTGCAAAAAGATTTAAATGGCGTTTAGTTTTAGTTGAACCCTATGGCAATATTCTGTACGATGATAGCCTCTTGTAACTGGTGAAAGATCACGATCAAATATTTGATCATTTGCCAGTCATGGCAGAAATGGAAAAGGTGAGCTAAATGGTAGATTTCGTTAAATTTTTACAAATTGGCATCAATGCAGCAGGTATCGCAGAAAAAAACAAGAATGAAATTTCTGCCGTATTTGAAGAATTGAATCGCCAACTGAGTACTGGCCTCGGCGGGCAAATTCAAATCATGGCCAATTCTTTGGATAGTGATGCAAATCAAGTCACCAGTAGCATTTTCACGCTACTTGGAAAAGATGCCATTTTTGCTTTCAACCCACAACAAAGCGATAAAGCGCCGGAAAAGTTGGCGCGCTGGCGTATGAGTGCCAATGGCTACCCATGCCGAATCATTTTGCAAGATCAGGAAGTGTCGTGCGAAGACCGCGCAGCATTGGAACAAACCTTGCAAACCATGCTGGCAAGCCCCGATGTTGGTAAGAAAATCGCACGTTTGATGGACGCTGAACTTTCGCTGCCCTGATGCCATCAGACCAGAGAATGAATAACGGCGGGCAATTAACGCCATCGCACAAAGGTCAATAACGCCGGGTAATTAACTCCGCCACACAAACAGGCTTGTCCACCCCTTCCGCTTCCATCGTCAACAACCACGTCACTTGCGCCCCATCAGTAATGTCTTCCACCGCCTGCACCTGCAGACGCGCGCGAAGGCGGCTGCCCACCAACACGGGCGAGGGAAAACGTACCTTGTTCAAGCCATAATTGAGCGCCATTTTCACATCGGCCATATTCACGCTTTGCTCCAGAAACTGCGGAATCAGCGAGAGCGTTAAAAAGCCATGGGCGATGGTGCCGCCAAAAGGTGATTCACGCTGGCTACGTTCGACATCGGTATGTATCCATTGATGGTCGCCCGTCGCCTGGGCGAATAAATTCACCCGTTCTTGCTCCAATACCAGCCAATCCGTCAGGGCAACTTCTTGCCCCACCAAACTCTTCAATTCATCCAAGGTTTGAATTACACGCATGCCTATTCCTGTTCAAACTGCGGCTGAAAACGCGGTTGCGCAATAAAGCGCGCCAAATGATGATCGGTATCGCCCAAATTGAGTTCGATCAGAGTCAGCCGTTTGAAATAATGCGAGGCCGCCAATTCATCGGTCACGCCAATGCCGCCGTGCAATTGCACCGCCTGCTGCCCCAAAAATTTAGCCGCCTTCCCCACCCTCACCTTGGCCGCAGAGACCACGCTGCGCCGCTCGACCGGATCAGGACTATCGACTTTCACCGCCGCCAAATACGCCATCGAGCGCGCCTGTTCGAGTTCCATAAACATATCAGCCATGCGATGCTGCAAAGCCTGGAATTTGGCAATCGGCACACCAAACTGCTGCCGCGTTTTAACATATTCCAGCGTCGCCGCCTGCAGCGCTTCCATCGCACCAATCGCTTCGGCACACAGCAAACTGACACCATAATCGGCAACGGCTTCCAAGACATCCCAACCACCAGGCAATAATGCGGTGGCGGGCAGGGCCACATCTTTGAAGGTGATATCTGCCGCGCGCTGTCCATCCAGGGTGCGGTAACTACGCAAACTGATGCCAGGGCTGTTGGCAGGCACCAGGAATAAGGCGATACCGTCCACGTCCCGCGCATTGCCGTGCGTGCGCGCCGAAACGATGAATTGATTGGCCGCCGCCGCATGCAAGACCACGGTTTTTTCACCGTTCAAGACAAAACCGCCACTGTCGGACGTACCAGTCGCCATGGTGGTGATATTGTTCAATTCGTGGCGCGCCTGACGTTCACCCAGGGCACAGGCCAATTTCAATTCGCCCGTTGCCACTTGCTCCAGCAAGGCTTCATGGCCGCCAGCACGCTTTAAAAATTCCGCACCCAATAATGTCGGCAGCACTGGCTCAATCACCAAACCGCGCCCAATTTCCTGCATCACGACCAACATATCCACGGCATTGCCGTCAAAGCCGCCCTGTGCTTCTGGAATCGGCAAAGCCAACACACCTAATTCCACCAAACTGGCCCACGCCGCATCGGACACGCCGGATTCGGAATGGATAATCTTTTTACGCTGCTCAAAATCATAATCCTTGGCGGCCCAACGGCGAATTGCTTCGGCAAACTGTTGCTGTTCCTGGTTAAAATTAAAATCCATTGCGCGCTCCTTACAGACCCAAAATCATTTGGGTAATGATGTTTTTTTGAATTTCGTTGGAGCCGCCATAAATCGAGGCTTTACGATAATTGACGTAGTATGGGGCCAAGGGTGCGGCGTCATCATTGCCAAACACGCTGTGCTCAGTTTCACCTTCCAGATACGCCGGATCAAACGGCATGCCATACGGCCCCACGGCTTCCACCATTAACTCGGTCAGCGCCTGTTGCACTTCGGTGCCCTTTATTTTTAACAGTGACGCTTCCGGGCCGGGTCCACGGCCAGATGATTCGTAAGACAATACCCGCAATACCGTCATTTCCAGCGCCATCATTTCAATTTCCAGCGAAGCGACCTTGGCAGCAAACAAGGCATCGTCCAATAAAGGCAAGCCATTTTTTAACTGCGCCTTGGCCAGACGCTTCAAAAACTTCATCTCGGTTTTGGCACGCCCAATCGCCGCAATATTGGTGCGCTCATGCCCCAATAAATATTTGGCGTAAGTCCAGCCTTTGTTTTCTTGACCAACCAAATTGGTAAGCGGTACTTTGACATCATCAAAAAACACTTCATTGACTTCGTGCTCTTCGTCCAACATGATGATGGGTCGCACCGTAATGCCGGGGCTATGCATATCGATCAATAAAAAGGAAATGCCTTCCTGCTTGCGCACGCCGCTGTCGGTACGCACCAGACAAAAAATCATGTCGGCATGTTGTGCCAGGGTGGTCCAAGTTTTTTGCCCGTTGACGCGATAATATTCTTCGCCATTGTCATCGCGCACGCGCTCGGCACGGGTTTTCAGCGAAGCCAGATCCGAACCGGAACCGGGTTCAGAATAACCTTGGCACCACCAGTCGTCACAACTCAGGATACGCGGCAAATAATAGCGTTTTTGCTCGTCGTTGGCAAACGCCATAATCACTGGCCCCACCATGCCCACGCCAAAAGGCATGATGGCCGGCGTACCCGCATTGGCGCACTCTTCTTCCCAAATATGGCGCTGCACCGGATTCCAGCCCGTGCCACCATATTCCACGGGCCAATTGGTGCCAACCCAGCCTTGCTGATGCAAAATCTTGTGCCAACGCACGTAATCCTGTTTGGTCATACGCTTGTGCGAACGTACCTTTTGTTGCAAGTCTGCGGGCAAATTCGCATCCAAAAAAGCCCGCACTTGGCTGCGAAATGCCAAATCCTGCTCCGAATAATTCAAATCCATAGCATCTCCCTGTTCTTTATTCTTTCAAGCTACCACCAGCGGATAAAAAAGCACGATCGTGCGCAGCGATTGTACAGCAGAAACAAATCCTGTGTACAGCGTTTATTCAGGCCGTTTATTCAGCCCGCCCCCCAACAAGATCAGCAAGATCAGCAAGATCAGCAAGATCAACAAAATCAGTATTTCACTTAAAACAAGGAACGCGCCAGGCGGATGCCTGTCATTTGCTCGCGGGTGCTGGTTGGGAAGAAATTACGATAGCTCAAGCGCGCGTGGGCCTTGGGCGTAAAACACGAGGAGCCACGCAACACGTATTGATTAACCATAAATTTGCCATTGTATTCACCAATCGCCCCACTGCTCGCCACAAAGCCGGGATACGGCGCATAACTGCTACTGGTCCATTGCCAGCAATGGTCAAACATTTGCGTTAATTGACCCGCATCGTCTTGCGCGCAAGCGGGGTGCCATGCTGGCTCGCCCTGGATTCGACTTGCCGTCGCGGCATATTCCCATTCGGCCTCGGTCGGCAAACGCGCCCCGACCCACTGCGCGTAAGCCGCCGCTTCAAAATACGAGATATGGCAAACCGGGCGATTGAAATCCAGCGCTTGCAAGCCATGCAGGGTAAACTCATGCCACTGCTGCGCTTGTAAGCGCCAATACAAGGGATGCTTGATTTGTTGACTATTCACCCAATCCCAGCCTTCGGCCAACCACAGCATGGGGTTTTGGTAGCCACCTGCTTCGATAAAGGTCAGGAATTCGCCATTGGTCACCAAGCGTTGCGCCAATTGAAATGGTTCGACAAATTGACGATGGCGCGGCAATTCATTATCGAAACAAAATCCATCACCCTTAAAGCCGATTTCCAACAATGCAGCCTCATAATCCAGCCATTGCAAACCAGGCAGTGGCGTACTAACCACAGTCCTGACCACGGTCGATTCCGCAGGCACAAATACGGGAAACAAAGGGTGGCACGAAAATAAATGCTTGATATCCGTCAAGATTAATTCTTGATGCTGTTGCTCATGCTCAATGCCCAAGCGCAATAGCTGTGGTAAATCAATTGCTTGCGCAGCCAGTGCAGGGGAACTGGTGGCAGCTTGCCACAGGCGCACAATACCCGCTTCGACGTGGGCACGATAGGCCAGCACTTGTTCCAGACTGGGGCGGGTTAATAAGCCGCGCTGTGGGCGGGGATGTTTTTCACCGACTCCGTTATAGTAGGAATTGAACATGACCCGAAACGCAGCATCAAATACCTGATACGGCGGATTCAGCAGCGCAGCAAATTGCTCCAAAATAAAGGTTTCGAAAAACCAGGTGGTGTGGGCCAAGTGCCATTTGGTGGGGCTGGCATCGGGCATCGATTGTGCCGCGCAATCTTCAGCCGATAAGGTTTGGGCCAAAAACAGGGTACGTTGACGGGTACGCTGCCAGGCATCCAGCAATTTACTGTCCAAAACTGGGTGTACAGGGTGCATTAGCCTATCCTCTACAGGGCACGAGCATGAAAAACCGCAAACCATTGGGCTTCATCAGTCCAATATTTGGCACGGCCAAAACCGGCTTCTTCCAATAAGTTTAAAAACGCTAGCACCGTATATTTGTAACTGCTTTCCGTATGAATGCGCTCACCCACAGCAAACTCGCGCTGCCCACCCGGCCAACTCACCGTTTGCGCGCAACGGGCTTGCAAATGCATTTCAATCCGGCTTTGGGCGGCATTGAAAAAAGCCACGTGTTGCCATTGGCGCAAGTCAAAATTACTGCCCAGCAATTGATTCACATGGCGCAGCATATTCAAATTAAACGCAGCGGTCACACCCAATTCATCATCATAGGCCGCGTTGAGCGCGGCATGCGGTTTGACCAAATCCACACCAATTAATAAACCGCACCCTTTTTCACAGGCTGCGCGCAATTGGCGCAAAAATTGCACGGCGGCGGCAGGTTCGAAATTACCAATGGAAGAGCCGGGGTAAAAAAACAGCCGTTTTTCAAGCCGCACATCATCCGGCAAATGTAATTCGGACGAGAAATCAGCTTCGCAGGCGGTCATTTCAATATGCGGGAAGCGTTGTTGCAAACGCGCCACCGCATCCTTCAAATGCGCACCAGAAATATCAATCGGAACATATTGCACAGGATGCAATTTTGGAAATAAGCTCGCAGCTTTCACGCAGTTACCTGCGCCCAAATCGATTAACACACTGTCCGGCCCAATCACTTGCGCCATATCGCTGGCATGTTTGTTAAATATCGCCGCTTCGGTGCGAGTCGGATAATATTCCGGCAATTCACAAATCGCTTCAAATAAAACCGATCCGAGGCGATCATAAAAATACTTTGGAGAAATATGTGCAAGCGCAGCGGACAAACCGTTTGCCAGCTCGTTTTGAACACCATTTAATGAAAGATTGGAAGTAGACATGGCCGGGTCGTTTTAAAGTCAGAATCAATAATCAAAACTAAAAGGAAGTTGAATCATACCATTTAACCCCCACGGTATCGAGTGTTATTAAAGAACTTTCAAACATCCGCCTGCGCCTTAATCGGTTCTCTGCTATCCTGTTAGTTCAAGCAATATTATTGTCTCTTTTCACCAACAAATAATTTCCTTTCATGCTCAAACTGCATCAACTACATAAATCCTATGCCGATGGTCGGCCCGTGTTGCAAAACCTCAACTATCATTTGGCCCGGAATGAATTTGTTGCGGTGATGGGTGAATCCGGGGTTGGCAAGTCCACTCTGCTGAACTTGATCGCTGGTTTGGATCGGCCCGATTCCGGCCAGATTGTGCTTGACGGCCAGGAGATTGGCATCCTCCCGGATCAATCGGCGACGTTGTTGCGACGCAACAAGATTGGCTTTATTTTTCAGGCATTCCATGTGTTGCCACATCTAAATTTATTTCAAAATGTTGCTATCCCCTTGTTGCTAAATGGCCAAAACACGGATCGCGTTGGGGAAATGCTCACGGCAGTTGGCTTGGGCCAACGCCAGAATGATTATCCATCGCAACTGTCTGGCGGCGAAGTGCAACGCGTGGCGATTGCACGCGCTCTGGCGCATCGCCCGGGCTTGATCCTGGCGGACGAGCCAACTGGCAATCTGGACCCCGACACCGCGCATCAAATCCTGTTATTACTTCGCAATGAAATTAAGGCCAATGCTGCCAGTGCCATCATGGTTACCCACTCCCATGCGGCGGCCGCCGTAGCCGATAAAGTGCTCATCTTAAGTAAGGACGGATTGCACGTTGCTTAAATAAAATTTATCTCAAGCAAGTAAGCGGTTTACATTTGGCAACAAAAAAATGCAAATAAACTTGAAAAACCCGTTTGATCTGCTACTCTTTAAGTGTCACCATCACATGGAGGGGCCGCCCAACAGCGGTTTAGCGATTATGATAACTGCTATTTTCTTGACTGCAATGAGCGCCATCGGCGCAATTATCGCATTAGAAGTGATTGAAGAATTTCGCCACAGCAACGAAAAATTAAGCGATTGGTATCATCAACAGCGGTAAGATCGGCTCATAATGCCTCTCTGCACCCTCTGCACGACGTGTAAACCTGTCCTATTCGGGCTTGGTTGGGTGGCGCGGTAAAGCTTGTTATCCGGTGTACGGATAAACGGCAATTGCCGCGCCGACCTTAATTCTCTTTCTTAATTCTCGTCCTTATTTCCCTACCCTATTACCTGGTACTTTTTACTTAAGCAATCCATTTGCGCGCATTTTGAAACATACGCATCCACGGCGAATATTCGCCCCATGCATCCGGATGCCAGGATTGTTGCACCGTGCGGAATACGCGTTCGGCATGCGGCATCATGACGCTGAAACGGCCATCATCACTGGTTACCGCAGTAATGCCCTGGGGCGATCCATTCGGATTGAGCGGATAGCGCTCGGTGCGATTGCCTTGATGATCAACAAAGCGCAATGCAACCCGCGCCTGATTGATATCGCCAGTTTGAGAAAAGTCAGCAAAACCCTCGCCATGGGCAATTGCTATTGCACTGCGCGTGCCTTGCATGCCCTGGAAAAAGATGGAAGGTGAATCTTGCACTTCAACCAGGGTGAAGCGGCCTTCAAATTGTTCCGATTTATTGCGCGTAAATTTGGGCCAATGCGCAGCGCCTGGTATTAATGATTTCAAATTACTCATCATTTGGCAGCCATTACAAATACCAAGGCCAAAGGTATCGCCACGGCCAAAGAAGCTGGCAAATTGTTGCGCCAATTCATGATGAAATAAAATCGTCTTGGCCCAGCCCTCGCCGGCACCCAATACATCGCCGTAGGAAAAACCGCCGACCGCGATCAAGCCTTGAAACTGGGACAAATCACGCCTGCCCGCCAACAAATCGCTCATATGCACATCAATCGCATCAAATCCGGCTTGATGCATGACATAGGCCGTTTCAATATGCGAATTCACACCCTGCTCGCGCAAAATCGCCACTTTGGGGCGGATGCCACTGGCAATGCTGCTGGAAATATATGGCGCAGCGATATTTTCTTGCGGATCAAATGGCAAAATCGGGCTGATGCCAGGGTCGGTTTGTTCCAGCACGCGATCATATTCAGCATCGGCTGCTTGCGGATTGTCACGCAGGCGGGCGATACGCCAACTGGTTTCACTCCACAGGCGTTGCAATTGGATGCGGGTTTGGCTAAACACGGTTTTCGCGTCACGCATGATTTCAATTACATCGCTTTGATTGGGCTTGCCAACGATATGGCTGCATGCGCCCAAGTTATAGTCGCGCAATACTTGCATCACTTCGCTTTGCTGCGCCGCGCGAATTTGTAATACTGCACCCAATTCTTCACTGAACAAGGCGCGCAAACTTAATTCATTGCGCCGCTCTGCCACCTGGGTTGCCCAATTTTTGGAGTCGCCCCAATCGCTGGCGTGCTCACCTTCCAGCGTCAACATATCGATATTTAACGATAAGCCAGTATGCCCGGCAAAGGCCATTTCGCACAAGGTGACGAATAAACCACCGTCAGAACGATCATGGTAAGCCAAAATTTGGCCCTGCTGATTCAAACATTGAATCGCAGCAAAAAAACCCTTGATATCGTCGGCGCTATCCACATCCGGCACCTCATTACCCAACTGCTGCATCACCTGGGCCAAGGCGGATGCTCCCAGGCGATTTTTACCGCGCCCCAAATCAATGGCCAATAACAAGGTGTCGCCCAAATCGGTGCGTAACTGCGGAGTTAAACTTTGGCGCACATCATGCACCGGCGCAAACGCCGTAACGACCAGCGAAACGGGTGAGGTGACCGATTTATTTTCATCGTCGTCGCGCCAGGTGGTACGCATGGAGAGCGACTCTTTACCCACCGGGATGCTGATGCCCAAAGCCGGGCACAATTCCATGCCTACTGCGCGCACGGTATCAAACAAGGCTGCATCCTGACCCGGCTGGCCACAGGCCGCCATCCAGTTGGCGGACAATTTGATGTCTGATATATCGGCAATCGCAGCGCTGGCGATATTGGTAATGGCTTCGCCCACGGCCATGCGCCCTGAACTTGCCGCATTGATCACGGCCAAAGGTGAACGCTCACCCATCGCCATGGCTTCGCCCAAATTGCCTTCAAAACTCAAGACGGTCACCGCGCAATCGGCCACCGGTACTTGCCAGGGGCCGACCATTTGGTCACGTACACACAAGCCGCCCACGGTGCGATCACCTATCGTAATCAAAAACGATTTATCTGCCACCGTTGGCAAACGCAATACGCGCTGCGCGGCATCGAGTAAATCAATACCCGTCAAGTCCAGCGGCGGGAAATCATTTTGCACGCGCGCCACATCGCGCAACATTTTGGGTGGCTTCCCCAATAACACATTCATGGCCATATCGACCGGATATTGATTATTCTCGGCATCAAACAATTGCAACTGGCGCGCCTCGGTCGCCGTACCCACCACCGCAAACGGGCTGCGCTCGCGTTGGCACAGGTATTCAAACAAGCTCAAACTTTTTGGATCAATCGCCAGCACATAGCGTTCTTGCGATTCATTACTCCAAATTTCCTTGGCTGCCATACCACTTTCTTCCAGTGGTATTTTACGTAATTCAAACAAGGCCCCGCGCTTGGCATCATTTGCCATTTCCGGGAAAGCGTTCGATAAGCCGCCAGCGCCCACATCATGAATGGAAAGAATCGGATTATGCTCGCCCATTTCCCAACAGGCATTAATCACTTCTTGCGCCCGCCTTTGCATTTCCGGGTTACCGCGCTGCACCGAATCAAAATCCAAACCAGCCAGGTTACTCCCCGTGGCCATGGATGACGCTGCGCTGCCACCCATACCGATACGCATGCCCGCGCCGCCCAGTTGAATCAACAAGCTGCCAGGTGGTAAATCATTCTTATGTGTATGCAAATCGGAAATATTGCCCAAGCCACCCGCAATCATGATGGGTTTATGGTAGCCCATGACCCGCCCGCCCACATTTTGCTCATAGGTACGGAAATACCCGGCCAAATTCGGGCGGCCAAATTCATTATTGAATGCCGCCCCACCGATTGGGCCATCAATCATGATTTGTAGTGCAGACGCAATACGGTCCGGCTTGCCATAGGCCTTACTTGGGCTGATACTTGCGTTGACAGTTGCGTCGGCACTGACTTGACTCTTGGCGCACACGTCGGCTGCGTTTTCCCAGGGTTGCACGGCTTGTGGCAACATCAAATTCGAGACTGTAAAACCGGTTAGCCCGGCTTTGGGCTTGGCCCCGCGCCCGGTCGCGCCTTCATCACGAATCTCACCACCGGAACCGGTCGATGCGCCCGGAAAAGGAGAAATTGCGGTTGGGTGATTATGCGTTTCCACCTTCATCAGTGTGTGGATTGCATCCTGGGAGCCCGCATATTGGTGACCGCTCTCGCGCCCACGCGGGTAAAAGCGCATCACGGTGGCACCGGCGATAATCGACGAATTATCGCTATACGCCACGATGGTGCCCTTGGGTTGCAACTGATGGGTATTTTTAATCATCGCAAACAAGGATTTTTCTTGTTGCTGACCGTCGATAATCCAGTCCGCGTTAAAAATCTTGTGGCGACAATGTTCGCTATTGGCCTGGGCAAACATCATTAACTCGACATCGGTTGGATTGCGCCCGGCGTCAGAAAATGCTTTGAGCAAGTAGTCAATTTCATCATCCGACAAAGCCAAACCCAAACTGGTATTGGCCTCAACCAAAGCACTGCGCCCCTGCCCCAAAATATCGACCCACTCCAGCGGCTTGGCTTGTAATTCCTGAAATAAGCCTTGCGCCTGATCGGTATCCGATAAAACCGATTCCGTCATACGGTCGTGCAATAAGGCTGCCAAAGCCTGACGCAGCGCCGGGTCCGGCTTTTTAGCGCCGATTAAGCCACTTAAGCCGCCCAATAAGCCCGTCTTGATCTGCACCCGATAGATAATACCGCGCTCAATCCGGCGAATCTGTGGCATACCGCAATTGTGCGCAATATCAGTCGCCTTGGAAGCCCAAGGTGAAATCGTGCCAAAACGCGGGATCACCACAAACACATCGCCTTCATCGCCATTTTGCTCATGAAACGGTTCTCCATAGGTCAAAAGTGCGTGCATGCGCTCTTGATCCGCGCCAGAGAGCGCGCCATCACTATCGATGAAATGCACAAAGCGCGCATTCACACTGACAACGGCGGCATGAACAGTTTGCAAAGTTGCAAGAAGGCGCTGAGCGCGGAAGGCAGACAAGGCATTGGAACCCGGCAATATCAACATAATTGGGATAGGATAGGAGTGAATGAAAGGCGTGAGCGAATGAGTGAGCACATACGTGAACAAATAAGACGAACTTAAGATGCCTCGAATTATACCGTTTTTAAGCCCCTGAAGGCAAACGGCCCGTTGTATCAACGGGCCGCTTCTTATGATGATATCAGTACTCAATCCACAACATTGCAGCCCCGGTTGGCTTCACCATCAAGCCGACACTTTTTGCGCCCATGCCAAGGCAGACAAATGGGCTTTATTAACATCTGTTGGAGAAATATGCAGGGATGAAGCCAAATTACCGACCAAGGTCGAATTCAACTCGCACGCTTCCGCCAAGGCCAAATACTGGCCATAAGCACCGCCGCGCGAAATCAAGGCCTTCACCACATCGTCCGGCAATTGTATGGTCTCCAACACTTCCTTCATTGGCAAACCCAGCAAGCGATCCAATAACGAGAACATACCAGCAACAAATAAATTCTCAGCTTCACTCTTGGGCAATGATTGCAAGCCAAGTAATTCCGTCAAACGGCCGCGCACCACCGCTGTTTCCATCAGCACGGGCGAATAACCAGAAGTACTTGCTGTTGCCAACAACAAGGTAAGCCAGCGGTAAAGCGGCGCATAACCCAATAAAGCCAAGGCCTGACGCAATGATTGAATTTCACGCCCCAAACCAAAACCAGCCGAATTAATAAAGCGCAATAATTTATACGACAATGCCGCGTCCCGCTTCAAAATCGCCTCAAGCTGTTGCACATCGGCATTATTTTTCACCATTTGCATGAGTTGCAAAATAATGGTTTGCGCCGGATTCAAGCCCTTAACAGGATTGCCTGGGCGCGGTGTCAAATGCAATTTACCGACAAATGCATCCAAACCCAATAAGGCGCAAGCATCAAAATCTTGCCATGTGGTCACCGGGCGGCCCACCATACGCACTGAAGATTGTTTCAAAGCCGCATACATTCTGGCTTGCGCTGCCACATCCGCGCCAGTAAAGCGTACTTCAATATAGGAAATGTCAGGCAACAGCGATTTATCGAATTTATTTAAATCGGCACCACGCAATGAAATACCGATGCCACCGGCACGCAATGCACGTACTGCAGCCAAGGTATCCGGGTTAGCCATATCACGCCGTGTCAAGGTCAGCACCGTGTATTCTGGCGGCATCGAGTGAAGTGCATCGGTAGACAACAGGGCCGGCACCGCATCCAGGAATAAAATCTTATCACGCAATAACCAATTATTGTCCTCATCGACCAGTTGCTCAGCAACAAACCCAACCAACGCTTCCAATTCTTCATCAGTAGGTGTTTCCGCCCCCTGTTGAGTGAGCTGCCAAGATAATTCGTAACCAATCACACGCTGTTTAGGATCAAGTAATGGCTCCCGAACAATAAAATTTATGTCATGCATTTTAAGTACTCTACTTCCAATAAAGGTTCAGTCTTCAATACGTCAAACCAATCAGAATCCAAGGCTATCAAGCAAATCATCAACCTGACTTTGGTTGGAAACCACCTCAGTATTACCGTCCGGATTAATCTGCGGCCC
>CAMBDR010000031.1 GCA_945864765.1 Janthinobacterium lividum
GTGGCCGCCGTGGCCCCGCAAGGGCGCACCGGGGTGACGGTGGTCGCCAA
Organism: Janthinobacterium lividum; assembly: GCA_945864765.1. Classification (GTDB taxonomy): domain Bacteria; phylum Pseudomonadota; class Gammaproteobacteria; order Burkholderiales; family Burkholderiaceae_D; genus CAMBDR01. The sequence goes on from CAMBDR010000031.1 coordinate 51, forward strand.
TGGCCGCAACTGGGTTACCTCGGTCACTGGCAGCACCAATAACTGGTTTGCTGTTTTCAACTGGAAGCTCAGTTCAGGGCGTATTTTCGATGAAGATGAACAAAAGGCGGGCGCGGCAGTCTGCCTGATTGGCGAAACGGTGCGGCGTGAAATCTTCGGTGGCACGGTTGGCCAAAGCGGCTTGGGCCAATCGCTACGGGTCAAGCAGTTTTCATGCAATATAATCGGCATTCTGGCGGGCAAGGGCCAGGGCGGGATGGGTGATCAGGACGATATCGTGGTGGTGCCGCTGCACACGCTGCAACGCCGGGTAAGCGGCACGCGCAAGGTCGGCATGCTGGCCGTATCGATGGAAGATGGCAGCGACAGCATCCGCCTGAAAGCCAGCCTGCGCCAACTGCTGCGCGAGCGGCACCGGCTGGGCGATGCCAATGATGGCGGGGTCGATGACAACTTCAATATTTTCGACACCCAACAACTGGCCCAAACGCTGTCCAGTACCATGGGCGTGCTCACTTCACTGCTGGGCGCGGTGGCCGCCGTCAGCCTGCTGGTAGGTGGAATTGGCATCATGAACATTATGCTCGTCAGCGTCACCGAGCGCACCCACGAAATTGGCTTGCGCCTGGCCGTGGGCGCGCTGGAGCGCGAGGTACTGTTGCAATTCCTGATCGAAGCCATCGTGCTCTCGGGCTTGGGCGGGTTGATCGGCATCCTGATTGCCACGGCGGCGTCCTTCGGTTTGGCGCGGTTGATGGCGGTGCCCTATGCATTCGACATCGGCATCAACCTGTTGGCCTTGTTGTTTTCAGGCTTTATTGGCGTGGTTTTTGGCTACTTTCCAGCGCGCCGGGCGGCGCACATGGACCCGATTGAGGCACTTCGGCATAAATGAGGGCCATGGTATGGATGGCATACTCAACCTCAATGACATGATCAACCTCGCATGAAAGGCGAGATTTAACTGGTGCCACCAATAATTCAACCGTTTTGCTGCAGCGCTGCCCCACCCTGACGCGCCATCGCCAAAATGGTTTGACGCACTTCCGGCGGCAGCACAAAATGCGCTTCATTGGCCGCCTGTTTGAGGGCATCATCAAAATGGATATTACCATCCGCTTCCACCTTGATTTGCTGCCTTTGGGTCAGCGTAGCAATCAGGGTACGGAAAATGGCTTTATCGAAAAATTCCGGCGCATTGAATTCACTCAAAACGGATAAGCGTTGCGCCTGCAAATGACACAGCGACTCCAGCTTGGCAGGCGTAATCTGGCCCGAACCATGTTGCGTCAACATCGCCAGGGTAATGAAATAGCGCATTAGACTGGGGCGTAAAATATGGCCCAGCAAGGCCAGTTGCGCATATTCATCGCTGTTCAAGGGCGGGGCCACATAGGTATCGTCGGGGCGTGGCAGCAACCAGCCCATATCCAGCAGGGCTTGCAAGGCGGTTTGCATGGCCGCTTCCAGTTCCTCATCGGTCCAACGCAAAAACAGTTCGGCGCGCAAAAACGGATAAACCACCTGCACCAGGGCGCGCAATTGTTCCATATTCAATTTGGCATTTTGCGCAAACAGGCAAGCCAGCAAAGCCGGCAAGGCAAACAGATGCAGGATATTATTGCGCGCATAAGTTGCCAATACCCCTTCATCGGGCGTGAAATAGACGATATCACCCAGTTCATGCGGTTGGCGCAAAATCAGCTTGAGTTTTTCGCAATAGGCGATCATCGACGCACCATCTTGCACCGCCAGCGTTACCCGGGATGCATACGGTGCCGCTGAGGCCAATTTACGGTAAGCGTCCAGTTGGCGCGCCAGTTGCGCCACATCCATGGCTTGGCGCGGCGTGGCCAGCAAGACCAAGCTGAGTAAATTGACCGGGTTGACCACGGCAGTGGCATTAATGGCATTGGCGATTTGCTGGCGTAAATTTTCGATACCGGCGTTCAACCACAGCGGGCGCTCATCTTCCGCTACCTGCTCATCGCGCCAGCCGGGGTGAGCCTGATCCAATACCTTGGCCAGTTTGATCGGTTCGCCAAAACTCACATGCGCCTTGCCGAAATTCTTTTTCAGCTCGCGCACCGTCAACAGCAAATCAAACAACGATTCTTTCTTTTTGGGCTTACCCAATAATTCGCTGACATAGGTGCGGCCCTCAAACAGTTTTTCATAGCCGATATAGACCGGCAAAAACACAATCGGCTTGGGTGCATCACGCAAAAAACTGTGTACGCTCATGGCCAGCATGCCGCCCATTGGGGCCAACAGACGACCACTACGACTACGCCCACCTTCGACAAAATATTCAATCGGAAAACCACGTGCAATCAACATATGCAAGTATTCATTGAACACCGCTGCATACAAATGATTGCCCTTGAACGAGCGGCGCAGAAAAAACGCCCCGCTACGGCGCAAAATGCCGCCCACCACCGGAAAGTTCAGATTGGCCCCGGCCGCAATATGCGGCACCATTAAACCTTGTTTGAAAATGATATACGACATCAATAAATAATCGATATGACTGCGATGGCACGGCACATAGATAATTTCATGATCGGCGGCGACCCGGGTCACAGTTTCGACATGCTGTACTTCAATGCCATCGTAAATGCGCGTCCACACCCATTGCATAAAGCGCGCAAAGATCAAAATCATCGGGTAAGAATAGTCAGACGCAATTTCCCACGCATACTTGCGCGCATCCGCACTGGCCTTGGCGGTGGCGCGGTTCAGGGCACGCGCCTGCGCGACCGCCAGGCCTTCGCCACCAGGTTTAACCGGCATGGCCGCAGCAGCGCTGGCGGCGGTACTGGCAATGGCCGCTTGCACGCAAGGCGCATCCAGCAAGGCCTGGATTTGAGTACGGCGATGTGATAAATCCGGGCCAATCGCCATTTCGCGTTGACGCCGAAAATGCACCCGCAAGACCCGGGTCAACTTACGCAGCGTATGCGCCGGGTCCCGCCCCTTTTGGCTGCTTTCATCAACCAATTGACGCAAGGAAATGGGCGTATTAAAGCGCACTATAGTTTGCCGCCCGTGCAAAAACACCGTCAACATTTGTTTGAAGGTGCCGCGTATGCGCCAGCCGTCAGAAAAAATCAATTTCAAAATCGAATTTTGATGTTCTGGCGCGCGGCCCCATAACACCGTAACCGGCACAATTTGCACGTCAAATTGTACGTGTTCGTGCGCCACCGCAACCAGGCGGGCCAGCAGCGCCGAAGGCATATCCTTTTGGCGACGTTGCCACCAGGGAGCTGGGTGCGTCAAAAAGAAAAATGAGGGTTCGGAGCGGCCATCAGCCAGCGTCAAACCAGCCCAAGCCAGCGGCATGCCGAGTTTTTCGGTTTCATGGGAGAGTACCAGCGCATTGGGCAAAAAGCGCCGTTGCAATACATAAACCACGGGTTTGGATGGATCAAGCGCTAAAGCGCCCTCTTCGCCAGGGGTGAAAATTTGGGTTCTGACCCACAAATACAGCAGCTTGCGCAGTCCCAGCAAAATCAAGTGCCGGATATCAAACCAGTTTCGCATTGTTTTTTTTCCACGTCAAAGTGTCAAACCCGATTATCGCACAAGCGATGCCCAACAGTGGCAAGAACAGTGGCAACGAATGTTTGGAACTTACTTGATTGGACTACGCTGGTTTGCCATTTTTCATGCTTACTTGAACACTGGCTTGGGAAGATGGGTAAAATCACCCCGGATGGTTATATAGGACTTGTTTGAAAATGCGTATTTACCCAGCCAGCACAATAATATGACTGTTCTCCATCTGAAACTCATGGAATATATTTTCCAAACAGAAATATTTAATAACTCTGGAACTGACTAATTTCAGCAAGCCCGGAAACACCTTCGATTAAGCCATCCGATTGTAATTTCCAGGCTGACATGCTTGATTATTGCCCTTAAAAATCATCCCACAAGGAAATATTTTAATGCAATGAATTACTTTGTTGGTGGTGGGTAAGTCGGATCCGTGATAATCGTCAGCTTTGTTGGTGGTGGGTAAGTTGGATCCGTGATAATCGTCAGCTTTGTTAGTGGTGGGTAAGTCGGATCAATGGAATCCAATTTTGTTGACGTTGGGAAGGCGAGCTCAGTGCCACTCGACTTTGATGGCAGTGAGTGCCCAACACCCAGGTTAATCAACGTATCGGTCGCCGCGCTCCTATGATTCACAACTGAATCCAAAGCATATGAATCAGGTAAATTAACTTCTAAAACAGCATGAGACAGCGAGAATTCAAAATGATACACAGCAATACCTTTCAGAGGATTTTTAAAAACTGAAGTGTAACACAGTTACATCAATTTCACCTAGAATTTATTTACACCCTATTCAGATTAGAATTATTCCACAAACATTTTACAGAATTAAAAAGTGGCCGTTACTACATTTCAAAAATGATTCTTATTTAATCACCATTAATACGAAAAGAATTTAAAAAAAAGAATTACTCAGGAAATAAATGTTACTCTACACCACCCTTTTCCGCCACTTGCAGTAAAAAATCAACCCAATACGTACCGCGCACGGTCAAGGGAATACTTGCAGCAAATTCAGCTAGGCGCGCATATTCTTGTGCCTCCAAGCAATACACCACGGCACGGTTGCCAAGCAACCATGCCGTCACGCCATCTTTGACCTCCAGCCCAGCATACGCAACAATCAAGCGTTCTGCATACGCCTGTTTAATTTGCCGCCGGGTAAAACCCGCGCAATCATTGGGTTGGCTCACCATCCACGTCACAATCCTCTCCCGCACCGACTCGTGGCAGGCAAAGCATGCGCCATCCTGTTCGAGCATTTCTTGCTTGATCAATCCCATGCGCTGCAAATCGTTTAACAGCGGTTGTAAATGCGGCCGTGGCGCGGGCTCGGGCAAGGCATCGAGTGCTTTGTTCATCTTTGGCGACAAGTTTTGGACAATTTTTAGCTTTTCTGGCGGCAGACAAGCCATATTGGCGCGCATTTGCTTAAATTTTTGCAAGCGCTCTTGCTCGACACTCATGCCGCGCCACAGAATTTGCAACAGCCATAGTTCAACTGGCTCATTGGCCAAGGCAATCATCCACAACAAACAGCGGGCATCTGCCCCCACCAGTGTCAGCATCTGGTCGAGCGAAGCGAGTAAGGCATAGTGCAAATAATTAATTTCACGCACATCCCCCACTTTCAGCACGCTGCCACGCTCAAACAAACTTGGCAATTGCGCGTAGTCGTCTGCCTTTTCCAATGTTTGCAAACACTGCCAAAATTCTGCTTGCAAGCTTGGATCGGTCGCCAAGCGGGTTAGCCGATCCATTAATAAGGGATGGAAACGGCTGGCCTGCAGCAATCGCAATACCATTTCCCGCCCATCAACCCCACTGCTTAATAGCAATTGGCGCAGGCTGAAATTTTGTCGCACATAAAGCCCGCCCTCCAGTGCAGGCAACGGTGCCAACCAAACCGGATAACACGAGGTCGCCTGCAAGGCCGCCAATGGGCGGCGGCACGTAATCAAAACGCGCGAAGGGCTGCCAGGCAAACCCTGCGCCAGTGCTTGCAAACAAGCATCCCACGCCGGGTCCTGACAAGCGTTGGCCAAATCTTCCGGCCCACTGTGTGGTTTCAGATTGGTTTCAAAATTATCCAAAACCAGCAGCAGCGACGTACAATGCAAGCAGCGCACCAGATTGCGAATCAAACGCTTTTGCCTGTCCTGGCCATTAAACTGTGGGTCGGCGGGCCGAAAGATGGCATCGGCGGGTTTGCTCAAAATGTGATTGCGGTAAGCGTCATTTTCGCGCAATAACTTGCCATGCAAATCACGCAGGGTGAATTCAAAATCAAGCCGATTGGGTTTGGCCTGGTAGTGTAAAACCAATTCAAACTGATCCTGCCAGAGCGACAAAACCTCGGCCACCAGGGCCGTTTTACCTACCCCCGCCACCCCTTGTATCACCGCCAGGGCCTGAACTTCATCGCTGCTGCTGCCAATAAAACAGCGCCCCAGGCGCGCCAGCTCATTAATTCGTCCGACAAAACGCGGGTGGGCGGCAATCTGTAATTCACTCAAATGGTGCCACGATCGCGCAGAGGCAACCGTACTCGGGTCATCGGTCAGGACAAACGCGCGCTGACCCAAACCAAACAGCAGCGGCGCGGTGGCATCGCCCACCGGAAATGGATTGCGGCGCAAGCGTTTTTGCGCGGCAAACAAGGCATCGGCCACGCTTTTGGGCGCGCTCTCGGCCAGCAAACCACGATAAAACGCCAGCGCCAATTCGCGCGCATAGTCGTCGCTGACAGCAAAGCGCATCGCCACCACCGCTGGCACGCCCTGGCGCAACAAGGCCAGCGCGCCGCGCGTATACGCGGGGGCTTGGCCCAGATCGTTCACATCCGGCAGCACCGCATTGCGCCGCTGTGCCAGATGATGCAGCAACACCTTGCCTTGCACGGAAACGATAAAATCATCCCAATGATGGTAACTCTGGCTGGTTTGAGTGCGCATTTGGCGGCTGGCCGTGGCTTGCCCATGCCGCCCTGACTGGCAAACACTTAAATAAAACAATTGTGGTAAAAACCCCGCACCACGCTTAAACATATCCAATAAATCGGCTGCGGTGATAAAGTCCGGCGTGGCTTGCCAGCCAATTAACTCCAGGGTGTGCAGCGCGCCATGGCCGCTCCAATGGACGATATGAAACCCCTGATGGCGTTGGATTTTTTCCGCCAGGCGGCCACGGGTTACGCCATCGCTCAGGTAATAAGCACGCACCCGGCGTTTGGGGTAAATTTCAGATTCAAATAATTGTTGCAAGGCCAGCCGCTCCTGGCGCATAAACAGCGCTTGCGCCCCTTGCGCACCGGCAAACACAAATAATATGCGCAACGCTTCATCGGCCAGGACAGGCAAAACCGGCAAGGCGGGCAAGGCGGGCGGCGCTGTTTGCACCACTCGCAAGCTCAGATTGCGCTCGGCCAAGGTAGGGCTGCCGCGCCGCTCCCTGGCTATTTCCCACGGCACCCGCGCCATGGCACGGGCAAACCAATTGGCCTGCGCAGTGGCGGAGGGGTTAGCCAGCGGCAATTGAATAAACAGATTGCGCTCATGCTCCCCTTGCACCAGAATTTTAAAGATGGAAAGGCCCAATAATTGTTCGGCAATGCACATGCCCAGATGTTCCAATTCAGCCATTTCATGGCCAGACTCCACGTAATCATCCAGGTAGCCGCGCAAATTGAACAGGCTTAACTGCTCACCAATGGCAATATTGCCCAAATCGACGCAGTGTTTGGCCATTTGATTTTGGACATCATCACGCAAGTCGAATTCAACCTGGGTGAGATTGCAAGTAATAATTAAAGTGAAATCAATCAGCATGGGGGCGGTAGATAGCGGTAGACGGGGTCAGCGAACTCCATTATAGAGGAGGAAGCGGTGATAAAATCAAACCAGCCTTCGATTGCCTGCGATTGGATTCAATTAGGGAGCACATTTTTATCCCCGTCGAACGCTACCTAGGCAAACTACAACGATCACAAGCCCGGCTAGCAATCATAAGCTGTACGTCTTTTCGGCCAATATCGGCCAAGAAGTGCTACACTAACACCCACCAACTTAATTCCATTTACCTCGGATTAACCATGAATTTCTGTTCCCATTGTGCTAACCCGGTATCACTTGCCATCCCCGCTGGAGATACGCGACCACGTTATGTTTGCAATCATTGTCAGAAAATTCATTATGAAAACCCCCGTTTGGTGATTGGTTCAATTCCGGTTTGGGAAGAACAAGGCCAGCTTCAAGTATTATTATGCAAACGCGCAATTGAACCACGCTATGGTTATTGGACCTTGCCCGGCGGCTTTATGGAAAATGGTGAAACCACCAGCGAAGCCGCACTACGCGAAACGGTGGAAGAATCCGGGGCCAATATTCAATTACTACCGCTGTTCACCATGCTTGATGTACCGCATATCAACCAGGTACATTTATTTTACCGCGCCACCTTGCTTGACTTAAACTACCAGGCGGGCGAAGAAAGCCTGGAAGTGCAATTATTTTCGCAAAACAACCTGCCATGGGATAATTTGGCCTTTCCCACCGTCAGCTATACCTTGCACTGTTTTTTTGGCGATCATGCGGCCGGGCCAAATTATGGTTTTCACACCTGGGTTTGCCAGCAGCGCCAGTCCTATGGCCAGTCATATAGCGAGCAAACCCGGCTTGGCACCGCGTCATGACACAATCTGACGCTCACTAACCATGGTCCCCTGGCTCCAAATCCACAGCCCCTTCCCGGATGTCAGCCTGGCGCTCGGCGAGGATAGCCCTGCACCCGGCTTACTCGCAGCCGGAGCCGATTTATCGCCGGAGCGCTTGCTGGATGCCTATCGACACGGTATTTTCCCCTGGTTTTCTGACGACCAGCCAATTCTTTGGTGGAGTACCGACCCGCGCATGGTGCTGATGACCGAACGCTTCCTTATTTCGCACAGCTTAAAAAAAACCTTGCGCAAGGTCGCCCTGGCACCCGAGCAATGGCAGGTGCGCTTTGACACGGCCTTCGAACAAGTCATGCGCGCCTGCGCCGGGCCGCGCCGTTCCGGCCCTGGCACCTGGATTAATGAAGCCATGCTGGCCGCCTACACCCAATTGCATCAACGTGGTTATGCGCATTCGGTCGAGTTGTGGCATAACGGCCAATTGGTGGGCGGTGCCTACGGCATTTGCATCGGCAAAATGTTTTATGGCGAATCGATGTTTGCCAAAGTGAGCGATGGCTCCAAAATAGCCTTGGCGCATCTGGTGGCTTTTTTGCGCCAGCATGGCGTGACCATGATCGATTGCCAACAGCAAACCGCCCATTTGGCCTCACTCGGTGCCAGCCCAATTGCGCGCGCCGATTTTATCAAGCACCTCAATTGGGCTTGCGCCAGCGAACCCATTACAAATTGGACTACAAATTGGCATGCCCCGGCAGACGGGGCCGGCCATCCATGAGCGCCATCCTCTTGCTCAAACTATTTTTGGTGCCGATTCTGATCTACACCATCACCATGGTGGGGCGCAAATGGGGGCCGACTGTGGCCGGGTGGATGTCGGCCTTTCCTATCGTGGCCGGGCCGATTTTGCTGGTATTTTCGCTGGAACATGGCGCGCAATTTGGCACCCAGGCAGCCCAGGGCACGCTGCTGGCGGTGTTGGCGGTACTGGTGTTCAATTTGAGTTTCGTCTGGGCCTCGGCCAAATTCAAAATAGCTGGCACCTTGGCCTCTTCGCTGGGTGCCTGGGCGCTGGCCCTGCTAGGCTTACGCCCGGTTCAACTGGGGCCTGAACTGTGCTTTGTCCTGGTGCTCGGTGCCTTGCTGATCGCGCCGCACCTTTTCCCACATCCACCGGTGCGCTCGGCGGACCTACACCCCAGCCCCAACGACTTGCCGTGGCGCATGTTATTGGCACTGCTATTGGTGCTGATGGTGACGTTTTTAGCGGCGCAACTGGGGCCGCGCATGAGTGGCTTTCTGGCCATGTTCCCGGTCATGAGCACGGTGTTGGCGGGCTTTTCACTGCATTACTCTGGCCGTGCGTTTACCGTCGCGCTGCTACGCGGCATCGTGTTTGGGTATTTCTCGTTTGCCACGTTTTGCATCGTTTTAATCGAATTACTCCCCGCGCACGCCATCGCCATGGCCTTCCTGGGCGCATTTGGCTGCGCCTTGCTGGTACAAATAGCGGTCAAATTTGTGCTAATTCATGCCAGCAAGCTACGGCGCAAAAAAACCGCACGCTGAATGAGGATTAATTCAGCGCAAAGCTGGCGTGGCAATGATAGACTATGTCAGCAATCGGCGCAATTCACCCAAAGCACTATCACAAGCACTATCACAAGCACAAGCACAAGCGAGAGTCAGCATGACCCATCTTAAAGACTTGCCATTTTCGACTTTACAGTTTTACGCTACCGCGCCCTACCCTTGTAGTTATCTGGATCACCGTATCGCCCGCTCCCAGGTTGCCACCCCCTCGCATTTGATCAATACCGATGTCTATTCCGAATTGGTGAAAAATGGCTTTCGTCGCAGCGGCGTTTTTACCTATCGGCCCCATTGTGACAATTGCCATGCCTGCATCCCGGTGCGCATCAAAGCCTTCGAATTTCAGGCGCGCCGTAGCCAACGCCGCGCCTGGGCACAGCACCAGGGTTTAATCATATCGGTGACCAATTTGCGCTTTGAAGCCGAACATTACGCCCTATACCAACGCTACCAACAGCGCCGCCATGCGGGTGGTGGCATGGACCAGGACAGCCGCGACCAATACGCGCAATTTCTACTGCAAAGCCGGGTCAATACCCGCCTGGTGGAATTTCGCGATAACCTTGAGGTATTGCAAATGGTGAGCATCATTGATATGCTTGATGACGGTTTGTCGTCGGTATACACTTTTTACAATCCGGATCTACCAGGCAGTGCGCTGGGTACCTTTAATGTATTATGGCAAATTGCCCAGGCCCGGCAATTAAAGCTCCCCTATGTCTACCTTGGGTACTGGATTAAAGAAAGCCCTAAAATGTCCTACAAAACCAATTTCCAACCGCTGGAAGCCCGGATACTTGATGAATGGCAAGCACAGCCAGCACGACCCTGATCAGCAACAATACAGCAACAAGCCATCCACCCCACCCATCCACCCCAACCATCATTGGCTATTTATGTTTCAAAGACTACTCTATTGCCTTGGCAAACCGCTGTTATTTTCACTCGACCCGGAAACCGCCCATCATTTAACCCTGCCCAATTTACAACGCGCCGCCCGCCTGGGCCTGATGCGCGCCCGCATTCCCGACAACCCACGGCGGGTAATGGGGCTGGATTTCCCCAACCCGGTTGGTTTGGCGGCGGGTTTGGATAAAGATGGTGCCTGGATTGATGGCCTTGCCGCCATGGGCTTTGGCTTTATTGAAGTGGGCACCGTCACGCCACGCGCGCAGCCGGGCAACCCACTGCCGCGCATGTTCCGCCTGCCCGAGGCGCAAGCCCTGATCAACCGCATGGGTTTTAACAATGGCGGCGTCGATGCCTTTGTCGCCAATGTGCAAAGCCATCGTTTTTACCAGGAGAAACAAGGCATATTAGGCCTCAATATTGGCAAAAATGCGACAACCCCGATCGAAAATGCGGTCGATGATTATCTTATTTGTTTGCAAAAAGTCTACCCCTACGCCAGTTATGTCACGATCAACATCTCCTCCCCCAACACCAAGAATTTACGCCAATTACAAGGCGCAAACGAGTTGGATGGCTTGCTCGCACCCTTAAAACAAGCGCAACACAAATTGGCCGACCAACACCAGCGCTATGTGCCTTTAGCCTTGAAAATTGCGCCGGATATTGATCTGGAGCAATGCAAAGTGATTGCAGAGGCATTATTACGGCATAAAATTGACGGTGTTATCGCTACCAACACCACCTTAAACCGCAGTGCGGTACAGGGTTTGCCCCATGCCGAGCAAGCGGGCGGCTTATCCGGTGCACCAGTATTACAAGCCTCGAACCAGGTGATACGCTGGCTAAAAGCCGAATTGGGCGATGCCATACCGATCATTGGTGTGGGTGGCGTGATGAGCGGCCAGGATGCACAAAGCAAAATTGATGCAGGCGCGGCCCTGGTTCAGTTATATACTGGCCTTATCTACCAAGGCCCGGCCTTGGTACAAGAATGTTGCAGGCAATTACGACGCCCCCGGCAACCTCGCTAAACTTACTCAGGAGCATGTAATGACCGTTTACACCCTCTCCTCGACCCGCAAATTGTTATTAAATTTAAAGCTATTTCAAGGCATGACCGAAAATGATCTCTCGGCCATGCTGAACACGGCGGAATTAATTGAGTTCGAAGCCAACACCTTTCCGATACGCGAAGGCGAACAGGGCAGCCACTTGTTTGTCATCATGAGTGGCCAGGTGGAAGTGATCAAACGCGGGGGCAGCATTCATAAAATGATCAAGAAACTGGGGCCGGGCGAATGCTTTGGGGAAATGTCCTTAATTGAATGTCGCGCCCGCTCGGCCTCGGTAAAAACCGTGGCCGCGTGCAAATTATTGCGCATTGATGGCGAAAAAATTGCGGGCATGCCTGATATTTCCATCAAACTGTATCGCAATATCGCCATCTTACTGTCGCAACGGCTGCGCCATGCGAATGAGATTCTGGCGCTGGGTTAGACTGGTCAAGTTATGCGTGATGTTTGCCATTCAAATAGTCAACGCTACCCAAAATGGGTTGCAACATGGCCGCCCCCAATTGCATGCTACGCGCACCGTTCCAACCGACGGCCGGGTCGGGCAAATCGGCATTGTCTTTAAACGGCATTTCCAGCGTGAGCGACAAACACTTGAAGCTATGGCCGATGTATTTTGACGCCAGGGTCAAGAGATCGTCATTATATTTACTGGCGACATAGCCAACCTTATCTTGAAAGTCTGGGCTGACGCGTTTGAAATGATCGATAAAGCGTTGTTGCTCTTGCATTTGCTGATCGGTAAAACCGGCCAACATTTCGCTGCCAGCGACAAAGTTATAGGGCAAGGCTTCGTCGCCGTGTACATCAAAAAACATATCGCAGCCGATTTCATGGATTTTTTGCTTCACATAAAACACTTCCGGGCTACGTTCGATGCTGGGCGTCATCCATTCGCGGTTGAGGTTGGCACCGCAGGCATTGGTGCGCAAATTGCCGCGTACCGAGCCGTCCGGGTTCATATTGGGCACGATATAAAACACCGCCTGCTGCAATAATTTACGCGCCACCGGGTTGGCCTGACACAACAAGGCGTCCAGCAAGCCTTCGACAAACCATTCTGCCATGGTTTCGCCGGGGTGTTGGCGCGCGATAATCCAGATTTTTTTGGCGCTTTCACGGTTGACGGCGGGGTCGGTCACCACCACCAGATTCATATCACGGCCATCGATGGTGGAACCCAAATCTTCTACCCGCACCGCCGGGTGCTGCGCCACTTTGCCCAGCAATGCCAGGTGGCGTTGCCAGCAATAGGGTTCAAAATAGGCGTAATAGACGCTGTCCTGGCTTGGGGTATGGGAGATGGTGAAGGTTTCGCCGTCGTAATGGGTATCAACGCGGAACCAGGTTTGATTGTCGTAACTGGCGGCGACGCGGTAATCGGCCCAGCCGCCGGGGTAGGCCGATTTGCTGGCGTTCATCACGCGTAGCTTGCAGGCTTGGTCGCGCGCGCCCTGGAGGCGGAAATAAAACCATTGTGCGAAATCGGCATGGGAATCTTTACGAATCGCCAATTCGATTTGCTGCGGCTGCTCGGCACGCAAAATTTCAATGGCACCGGCATCAAAGTTATGGCTGATTTTAATCGACATCAAGAGGTCCTTCTATGATAGTTTTCTGGCTGATAAGGGTCTGGTTCCAACCCAGCATTGTAGCAAAGCCGTACGTAAAAGCGGCGATTTTTGCCACAAGCGCACAGGATTTCTGAAACAAATCGGTGTTTTTTTGTACTTGATGCCGGGTTGCGGCAAAAGCTCTGCTATAGTTGCGTCTTCGTCGGGGCGTAGCGCAGCCTGGTAGCGTACTTGCATGGGGTGCAAGGGGTCGGAAGTTCGAATCTTCTCGCCCCGACCAATTGAATGAATGGAAACGGCCAATCTTCGGATTGGCCTTTTTTATTTTTAAGCCCAGGACACCCATCCGCATTGAAAGGTCAACCCATCCCATGAAAATCAATCAAATCTACACCCATAACGAACTGCGCAATTTCGTTTACATTCTTGAGTTGGCCAATCAACAAGCCATTGTGATCGACCCGTGGGACGCTGCGGTCATTAACCAGTATCTCGATGACAAAAACCTGGCGCTCAAGGCCATCATCAATACCCATGAACATTGGGATCATACCCAAGGCAATGAAGCCTTGGTAGCGCGACACGGCTGCGAAGTGTGGGCACACCAAAATGGCGCAGGCAAAGTACCCGGTTTAAGCCGCTGCTTACAGGCGGGTGAGTGCATTGATATCGATTTGACCAGTCAATTAACGGTACTCGATACGCCGGGCCATACCTTTGCGCCTTTATGTTTCATTGTGAAAGAGAACGGCAAAGCCACCGCCGTATTTACGGGCGACACTTTATTCAATGCCGGGGTTGGGCATTGCCGGGGTGGTGGTAATGAAGAAGTGTTGTATCAAACCATTAGCGAACATTTTCAGAATATGGCGGCCGATATCATGGTGTACCCGGGGCACGATTACCTGGCCAACAACTTAAAATTTACTTTGCATTTCGAACCCAACAACCCCATCGCAAAACAATGGTTAGCGCGCGTTTTGGCTGAGGCTTATGTGCCGGGTTCAATCCAGACCACGATTGGTGATGAAAGGTGTTTCAATACTTTTTTACGCCTGGACAATGAAGAAATCATCCAACACCTGGCGCTTGACAAGCCTTCACCCAAGCAAGTATTTATTGCGCTGCGCGGTTTGCGGGATAAATGGTGAGCAATTGCGCCAAATCCGCCAAATCGGTCTTGCGCTGCGCCACCCGTTGTTGGTAACTGGCCTGGTTTTTGGTGGCGACCAGGCTATACGGC
>CAMBDR010000032.1 GCA_945864765.1 Janthinobacterium lividum
TTATCAAACCTTACCCCAACCGCCCAAAGCACTATTACAAGCGCTGCAACACGCAACGGGACAAATAGCCGACCATATGGTGGCGCAAGCTCAAGGCTTGGCCCCGGAAGTCATGCGCTTTTTCTTTGATGCCCACCTTTTCATCCGCCTGGCCGAATCCTTTGATCAGCACTCCCTCATCGACCTGACCCGCCAAGGCAAAAATACCGTGCTCAGCTTGCGCAACCTGATCCCCGCGCCATTTTTGCGTGACCGCTTCGCCAATTGCCACGCCTGCACCTTGTTTTCTGCCACGCTTGGCCCCGCCGAATTTTACCGCGACACGCTGGGCTTGCCGGACGATTGCCATTGGGTCGATATTGATTCCCCCTTCCACAGCCAACAATTAAAAGTCCACGTGGTGCGCCATATTTCCACGCGCTACCATGCGCGCCAGGGTTCGCTCGGGGCCTTGGTGCAATTGATGGAACAACAATATCAGCGCCAACCGGGCAATTATTTGGCTTTTTTAAGTAGCTTTGACTATTTGGAACAAGTCGTCGCGCGCGTCCGGCAAGACGCCCCCGAGATACCGGTATGGCAACAAACCCGGCCCATGGATGAAGCCGCGCGCCAGGCCTTTCTGCAGCGCTTCACCGAAGATGGGCGCGGCATTGGTTTTGCCGTATTGGGCGGCAATTTTGGCGAAGGTATCGACTTACCCGGTGCACGCCTGATCGGCGCGTTTATCGCCACCCTGGGCTTACCGCAATACAACCCCATCAATGAGACTTTAATGCAGCGCATGCAAAGCCAGTTTGGCCACGGCTATGCTTACGCCTACCTGTACCCCGGCTTGCAAAAAGTAGTGCAAGCGGCAGGCCGGGTGATTCGCGGCCCGACCGATCAAGGCACGCTCTACCTGATTGATGACCGCTTTGCCCGCCCCGAAGTGAAGGCACTGCTACCGAATTGGTGGCAAATTGGCGCGCAAGACGGGGGAAATGGGCAAACAGGCAACAAGCCCCAACAAATTACCACCGATCCAGCCGAATCACACCGTTCAAGCGTCGAGCCATGAGGATAATCCCTTACAATATGCAAGAATCTACTTGCCCGATAACGACTTACCAATACCGAGGAACTTCCATGAAACATCTTTCCACTTTGGCAATCACGCTGATACTCTCATCCAGTGTTTTGGCGGCACCTGCTGCACCACCCAAATTTGCCACCAAGGATAATTCTCCCGCAACCTTAATGACACCCGACCACGCCAATGCGCTCTGGGCCGAAGCCTTGCCGGCCAAGGTGGCCAAACTGTATCCGATCAAGAAATGGGGCTATATCAGCGAAGTCAATGGCGGTTTTGATGCCAGCAAAACTTGCATCATCGTGGCGCGTGCGATGATGGTACCCTTGAAAGGCAAATCATTCCTGTACGAACCCAAAAAGACTTCGGTGTCATTCGCCTCGCAAGCGGGCGCTACCGCTGAACAATGCAATGCTTTGGCGCACGCCAAGCTAAAAGAAGCGGTGCAATCGGTGGCGTCGTCCTTGGTGTCAAATTAACCTCAGCCACCGAATTAAACTCAGCCTGCAACCACTGCGATAATCAAGGAGCCTGCCATTGCCAAGCCAATGGCAATCGAATACGAAACACTGAGCAAGAAGCAGCGCGCCAGCGCACCAATCCAGCTACACATATAGGTGGTGCGCAAGGCGACTGGCAAATACAGGCAAATATACACAATCCCCAATCCAGTAATCACCGTGGGCAATGGCAACAACAATCCCATTAACACCAAGAATGTCAGCGCATGATAGTGTACCGAAAACAATAAATGCGCACCATACGGAATCCCGCGAAATACAAAAAACAGCTTCAACAGCATAGCAAACACCGGAACCAGGAAAAACATGGTTTTGGGTGCCTGATTAATGACGCTTCTTAACACCTCATTAATTTGCTCATGCTGTGACAGCGCATTAAAGTGCTTAATCCGTCTTAACGCCTCCTGTTTCATTAAAGCATCATACTTGGCGTTGGAGAAATGCACACTATCCAACATCTTTTTTAATTCCTCGTCGGACTTCCCCTTTTGCCCACGCGCATCCCCCTTCGGGTCTGGCTCACCTTCGCCGTCTTGGGCAGCTTGGGCGGCCTGTTTTGCCTCTTTTGCTGTCTGTTTGATCGCTTTTTTAAGCTCGGCAGCGAACGCGTTGCCTTTTTTCTCTTCCTCTTCAGGACTTTGCAACAACTTGGGATTCAAGCCTTTTCCATTGCTCGTATTGATAGCAGGCACCTTACTGGCTGCCGCCTCAACCTCTCTCGCCACATCGGCTGCATCGGCACTGACCGCGAGATGTTTGGCCAAGATCGTGGCTTGAAATGACAACAGTAGAAAATAGATAATCGAAAAAATCAAATACAGTCGCACCGGGCGAATATAGCGCGCGCGCCGACCTTCCAAAAAATCCACCGTCAAGCCACCCGGATAGCGCAGCAAATGCCAGATGGTGCGCGGAAATTTGCCTTTTTCCAACACATTGCGCGTCAAAAATTCATAGATAAAACCCATTGCGGTGGGCGCACCGGTATCGGCTTCTTGTCCGCATTCGGGACAAAATTTTCCATTAAAATGGGTATCGCAATTACGGCACGGTTCACTTTCCAGATGTCGAACCGTCCGGGTAAAGCGCGCAAGTTGCATCGATTTCATCGTTTCCCCATCACCCACGCCAAATCACGATTATACAAAAAACGGCCCGCCCGGCAGGCCGTTGTCAGTCACTTATTTTGCTGATTTTGCTTATTTTGTTAAAAGATTGGGTGAGAAACCATCCGCAGTCATTTCAATTTCCGTAACCTCGCCATATTTTGCCGCAATTGGCCGAATTGCTTCGGCTTTGCCAATCAACAGCATCTGCAAATGCTCACGCGGGAAATGCTTGTCAATTAATTGCTTCGCTTTGGCGGGCGTCAAACTATCCACATCACGAGTAAAATGATCAATTTGTTCGCGTCCAAATTTCGACACAAACATTTCCGCCAACAGTAAAGCCAATTGTTGATTGGTTTCAAAGCGGGGTGGATACTGCCCCTTCACATAGGCTTTGGCTGATTCCAGAGTGGCAGCATCGACGCCTTTATCCCACAGCCGACGATAGGTTTTCATGCCCAATTCCAGCGCGGCGGCGGTGGTATCGTTGGCGGTAAAGCTGGAAACCGAAAAACTACCGGTTTGCGAGAGCGTGCTAAAACTACTCCCGGCACCATAAGTTAAACCGGAATTGACGCGTAACTCGTCATTTAACCACGATGTAAATCTTCCACCCAAAACGGTATTAATCACTTGCAAGGAAACGAAATCAGGGTCATTGCGCGCAATCCCCTTACCACCAAACAAAAACGTGGTTTCACGGGCGTCCGGTTTATTCACCAACCAAACCCGCGCCTTTTCTGCCTTCACCTGGCCCAAATTATTTTGCACCGGTAATTTTTCATTGCCCGCCTGCCACTGCCCAAACAATTGGCTGATTTTATCGCGCATAACGCTGATTTTAAAATCCCCCACCACCACCAGCGCCGCATTATCCGGGCGATAAAAGCGCTGATGGAATTGTTGCACATCCGCTCGTTGCAAAGCGGCGACACTCTTTTCCGTGCCCGCAGCAGGATTGCCATACGGCAAGCCACCAAACAACATGCTTTGATAATACTCGCGGGTCACGTTGCGTGGGCTTTCTTTGGCACGCTTCAATTCCGCCACGGTACGACTGCGCAGTTTGTCAAATTCCGCCGCGTCGAAACCGGGTTGCTGCAGCAAATCGGCAAAAATCGGCAATAAAGTATCCGTATCTTCCTGCGCAAAATCGGCGTACAACAAGCCTTTTTCCAAACCACTGGCGTTTCCCAGCAACGCACCTTTAAAGTCGAAGGTCAAATCCACTTTCTCTTTATTGAATTTGGCCGTCCCCAGACGCAGCGCGTCATTGGTCAAATGGGCCAGGCCCGCTTGTTTTTCATCAAAAATCGCACCCGTTTTAATCACCGCACTCACCGTCACCAAAGGCGAGTTATGGCGCTCCATCAAATACACGGTCAAACCATTGGGCAGCTTGCTGATTTCAAATTGCGGCAAGCGAAATTCACTGTTGGCCGCATGGGCAGCTTGCCCCATGGCTAAAACCAGGGCCGCAAACAAAGCCAGTTTGTTTAATCCGATTTTCATTCCGATTTTCATTCCGGTTTTCATAGGTTTATTCCTCCTTGGCCGCCAACACACCCACGGTGCGTTGCGACTTTTTCAAATATTTGGCCGCCACGGCCTGAATGTCAGCCGGCTTTAATTTCTTATATTCAGCAGGTGCGGCAAGTGCTTTTTTATAATCGCCATTAAACACTTCACTCATGCCCAACACCCGTGCCGTGCCATTAATGGTTTCAAAAGCGCGATATAACTCCACCACTTTTTGATTTTTCACCTTTTGCAACTCATCTTCGCTAATACCGTCTTTAATCAGCTTGTCTACTTCGGCCAGCAAGGCTTTTTCCAGATCCACCGCACTCACTTTGGGTGCGGCAACCGCACTTAAATACAATAAACCGGGGTCAAATCCATCAATGCTCTCGGCACTCACCTCAGTCGCCAATTGGCCATCCACCAAGGCTTTATACAGGCGTCCGGTTTTCCCTCCGGCCAGAACCGCTTGCAATACATCCAGCGCAAAAAAATCAGCATGATTCACGGCGGGCACCTTATAGGCCACCGCCAAATTCGGCGTCGAAGCGGATTCTTTGGCGACGAACACGCGTTTTTCGCCGCGTTGTTCCGGCTCCACGGTACGCACCGTAGGCGGTGCTGCACGCTTGGGAATTTTTTCGAAATATTTCACCGCCAGGGTTTTCACCTGATCGAATTTGACATCCCCAACGATCACCGTCACTGCATTATTGGGCGCATACCAGGTATGAAAATAACGCTCCAAATCCTGCTGGGTCCAGGCTTTAATATCGGATTCAAACCCGATCACCGACCACGAATACGGGTGCGCGGTAAAGGCCACGCTATTGATTTCTTCAATCAGCGCCCGGTTATTGGAATTTTCCAGGCCAGTACTGCGCTCGGACAACACCACACCGCGCTCACTTTGCACCATTTTTGGATCAATCGACAGATGGGCGATACGGTCACTCTCCAAATCGAAAATGGATTCCAAAGCACTTGCGGGAAACCAGTTAGTATAAGCAGTAATATCACTATTAGTGAAGGCATTATTGGCACCGCCTTTGGCCTCCATGGTGCGGTCAAACAGTTTAGGGCCGTATTTTTTGGAGCCGTTAAACATCATATGCTCAAAAAAATGCGATAAGCCGGTAATGCCGGGCACCTCGTTGCGCGAGCCAACCTTCCAAAAGGTGTACATATTCGCGTTTGGGATGGCGTTACTTTCCACAACGATAAACTTCATGCCATTTTTCAGCGTGAAGGTTTTAATTTGATTGGCGTCCAGGGCTTGGGCCGATAAACTCAGGCCACATCCTGCCGCCAGAAGCAATAGCTTGCGCTTCATATTGGGATCCTTTGGTTCGAATAAAAGGGAAATAAAAAACAGTGAAATAAAATGCTGCGCGCATTGTACTCCTTGTACGCCTTGTACGCCGGGTTGATGAGAAATCTTGTATCCGCCTTGCATTCACTTGGTCGAAAAGTGATTCATCTGCATCGAGTTTTCAATTCGCTTTAATTGCGCCGGGTCGGCCGACAGGGTTTTTAAAAATCGCACAATTCATTCTTTATCTACCAAAGGCGCGCTGCGCCCAAGCTGATATCGCATCATTGCTTTGCCCAAACGCCAGCCCAGGGAGCAAACAGGTCAGAGTCCGGACCCAAGCAAGGACCCACTTAAAATCCATCATGTACAACACTCTCCAAATAAATCAAAATCTACTTGCCTGCAAAACTGTTTGGATGTACAGTACACAGTATTGCAATCGTGCGCAATTCTGCGGCCATTCCAAGGAATCCATCATGTCCACCCCAAGCAACATCAGCCAAAATGGGCTTTGCCCATGGCAAGCCGTCATTGAAGCCTATTTTGGCGAGTTCATGCATTTTTTCTATCCGCTCGCCCATGCAGAAATTAACTGGCATCAGCCCGTGCTATTTCTTGCCGATGCCACCACGCAACTCCAGCAACAACTCCCCATGGGGCAAGCACCGTTACAATCCTTAGTCCAAGCCACACTCAATACGGGGCAATTATGCCATGCCTACGTCTTCATTGGCTGGCAACCCGAACCCAAACTCGCCGAGCATATGGCCCAGGTACAAAGCCGGACCACTATCGGCCAATTTTCGCCTGTCGCTTGCTTTGCCTTGCTAAGCCAATTCGCGGCCAGCCCTGAAGGCCATGGCTTTACCTGGAATTGCCTGGGTAGCCAATTAGCCTATCATTTTACCTGCCATTCGTTTAACGACCATGCGGGGCAAGAGTCCGAGCTCATTCGCAATGACAACGCCTTCGCCTTATTAACCCTGACCCACCTGGTCAAACAAGCCACCTGCAACGATATGGCCGCACGCTATGCGCAAAAATGGCATTTGATTCAATCACTATTCCAACGTGGCTGGACGCGGCAACGAATCATCAATCTGTTTCTCGCAATCGACTGGAGCTTGCCTTTGCCACTGCGCTGGTCACAACAACTTTGGCGCAATATCGAACAATTTGAGGAGCAACAAATCATGCGTTACGTCAGTTCAGTGGAACGATTCGTTCGCGAGAACGAACGCCAGCAAGGCTATATTCAAGGCCAATCAAATATGCTACAGCACCTGCTCTCGCAGCGTTTCGGCGAGCTACCGCTTTGGGTTGGCATGCAATTGCAAGATGGCAACAGCCAGCAATTTGGTCTGTGGCTGGAGCGCGCCTTGTCGGTCACCTCGCTGGAAGAAGTCTTTCAAGAGGACGCCTAATTGCGTGCATGTGAGAGCTGAAAACTGTCCACCCCCTCCAGTGCCGCCAAATTCTGGCCGATTTCAGGCAAGGGGTGACCACTCGATTTGGCCAGCGCAATCACCACAAAATGCCAGCGTATCATCCCGTCTTCGCCACTGATCGCCATCGATCCGGTCGCGAGTTGATAACCGTGCGCGAGAATAAATTGCTTGATTTGATTTAAATCCGGCGAAAACGCGTGCTTGAATCGCACCATGACTGCCACCGCATGGCGGGATGGCAACCAACTTTCCACCCTTGAAATCCAAATCATCGATGCGGCTGATAACATCGACAGCAAAATCGCGGCCGCATAAAAGCCAACCCCCACCATCACACCAATCACCGAGGCCGCCCAAAGCGAGGCAGCGGTGGTCAAGCCGCTGATGTTAAAGCCCTCTTTCATGATGACGCCAGCCCCCAAAAACCCAATGCCGGTAACAATGCCCTGAATAATGCGGGTTGGGTCGGTTGGCCCGACGATCATGACATGGCCGCCAAACCAGGCTGCCGGGTAGCCGCCAATCACGGTTAAGGCCGCCGAGGCCATACACACCAAACCGTAGGTGCGCATGCCCGCTGCGCGCCCGTGGTACGAACGCTCGTACCCAACCAACAAACCAAGCAGCATGGCCCCGGCCAGATTAAAGAAGATGACAACATTCGTGCCCACCAAGGCTTTGGACCAATAGGCGGCCAACCAATCCATT
The DNA here is from genome assembly GCA_945864765.1 of Janthinobacterium lividum. Classification (GTDB taxonomy): domain Bacteria; phylum Pseudomonadota; class Gammaproteobacteria; order Burkholderiales; family Burkholderiaceae_D; genus CAMBDR01. The sequence goes on from CAMBDR010000032.1 coordinate 7,695, forward strand.
TCCAACATCGCCATCCTCCTTTGCAGAAGATGCAGGCATTAAATGGCTTGGGTACGCAGTTCCAGCCAGTCTTTTGCCGCACCTGTGACGTGGGGTGCCAATCTTGCCCGAACCTGGGCATGGTAGTCATTTAACCAAACCCGTTCATCAGCACGCAATAAGCTTTGATCCAGGCAACGGGTATCGATCGGACACAGGGTCAGGGTTTCGAAACGCAGGTATTCACCAAATTCCGTGGTTTGGGCAATTTGGTTAACCACCAGATTTTCGATTCTCACGCCCCAACGTCCGGGCCGATAAATGCCAGGCTCAATAGAACTGATCATACCCGGTTCCATTGCCGTATGCGCATCCGGCATGACAGAAGCCGCAATCGATTGCGGCCCTTCATGCACATTCATGAAATATCCCACACCGTGGCCCGTGCCATGGCCGTAATCGACACCCGCCGCCCAAATCGGCGCACGCGCAATCGAATCCAATAAAGGTGATTTGGTGCCACGCGGAAATTGCGTAGCCGAGAGCGCAATCACGCCCTTAAGCACCAGGGTAAAGTCGCGTTGTTGCGCCGCGCTGACCTGGCCAATGGCAACCACCCGGGTAATATCGGTGGTGCCGCCGAGATACTGGCCGCCCGAATCGATCAATAACAAGCCATCGCCCTCGATCACGGCATGCGAATTGTCGGAGGCGCGGTAGTGCGGCAAGGCACCATTGGCATTAAAGCCGGCAATGGTGCCAAAACTGGGCGAAACAAAACCGGGGCGGCGCGCGCGGGCGGCACAGATTTGCTCATCAATCGTCAGTTCAGTAATCCGTTGCTGACCCAGGTTGGCTTCCAGCCAGGCAAAAAATTCGCACAGTGCGGCCCCATCTTGCTCCATGGTTTGACGCACAAATTGCAGTTCATCGGCGTTTTTGCGCGATTTTGCCAACGTCGTCGGGTTAATCGCCTCCAACACCGTCACGCCCGCCGCAATCGCCTGGCGCAAGCCCAAGGTAATGCGGCGCGGATCAATCAGGATTTTGCCAGTCGCTGGCAAAGCGTTCAAGGCACTGGCGGCATCCTGATAGGGCAACACATCCACCTTGTCGGCCGCCAAAATCGCCATCAAATCCGCACTGATTTTACCGTCCGCCACGAACAGGCTGGTGCGCTCCAGACCAATCAAGGCATGCGCCACAAAGACCGGGTTGTAACTCACGTCGGCACCGCGTAAATTCAACAAATACGCGATATCATCCACCGTCGAAATGAAATGATATTGCGCGCCCACTTCACGCAAGGTGTTTTGCAAGGCTGCCAATTTATCAGCCCGGCTGATGGTGGCATGCGGCGGCAGATGTTGGTAAATCGCTGGCGTGGGCAAGCTGGGCCTGTCATCCCAAATGGCATTTAACAAATCAATATCGGTACGCAATCTAATCGATTTGCTATCCATCGCTTGTTGCAAAGCGCGTGCGGTTGACAGACCCAGCACCGCGCCATCCACCGCGACGGTTTGACCTGCCGCCAAACTGAGCGCCAGCCAATCAATATGCTGGATACTCGCGCCCGAGCTTATTTTCATCAAAACAATACCGCTGCCAGCCAGCTCAGCTTCTGCCTGAGTCCAATAGCGGCTATCGGCCCACACCCCGGCGAAATCCTGGGTCACAATCAAGGTGCCAACCGAGCCATTAAAGCCGGACAACCAGGCCCGCCCCTGCCAACGCCCGGGTAAATATTCCGACAAATGCGGGTCGGACGAAGCAATGATATAAGCATCAATCGCCTCACGCTGCATTGCCTCGCGCAAACGCTGCAAACGTGCCGTGATCGGGCCGGGATGAATCAATTTGGTGTTGTGGATGTCCATGATTTTCTTTAATTCTCGTTAATTTTCGTCAATTGACAGATTTGGCTATGATAGCAAGAAGTGAAGCCGAATAGAAATCGAATTTTTGCCAATCGCCCAGCTTTTATGCGTATTTGAGGCCGCCAGGATGAAGCTAATTTGGTTACCGGCGCTTGACGGCGCTGGATTAGCGTTGCCTGGCGTTGCTTGCCTGTAGTGCTTTCCCCACCATCGGGCCAATTGCGCCGCCGACTTTGCGAAAAGCTGACATTTTGCCCGTGGTTTGTGGTAAGTTCTTGAGACACTGATCAGCTTTTTGGATAGCCCCCATTTCGAGGTACACGATGCCGGACGCACCAACATTGACTTTTCCCCGCCTCTTATTACATCACGCCAAAGTTCGCTCACAAAATGTGGCTTTTCGAGAAAAAGATTTAGGCATTTGGCAAACATGGAATTGGCGACAAGTCTATAAAGAAGTGCAAGCCTTGGCCTGTGGCTTGGCAGCAAAAGGGTTTGCGCGCGGCATGCAAGTGGCGATTGTTGGCGATAACCGCCCCCAATTATATTGGGCCATGATGGCGGCGCAATGCCTTGGCGGCGTACCCGTGCCACTGTATCAGGAAGCCCCGGCGCGCGATATGGCCTTTGTACTGCGCGATGCCAAGATTCGCTACGTGATTGTGGAAGACCAAGAGCAAGTCGATAAAATGCTCGAAATTCAGCAGGAATATCCCGAGTTAAGCTTCATTTGCTACGAAAATGAGCGTGGCATGCGCAATTACCAGCAAGCTGGCGTTATTGCATTGAGTAAATTACAAGAGATGGGGCGCGAGTTTAACCGTGCCAATCGCTCTTTTTTCAAAGCGCAAATCGAAGCGGGCAAACCGGACGATGTTGCCATTATCTTATATACCTCCGGCACCACCGGCAACCCCAAGGGCGTTTGCCAAACCCACACCTCCTTTATTTCCGCAGCGCAAGGCGGTATCGAATTTGATCAATTAACTGATCAGGAAAACATCCTCTCTTACCTGCCGATGGCATGGGTGGGCGATTACCTGTTTTCCTTCGCGCAAGCCATGGTGGCCGGCTTCACCGTCAATTGCCCAGAATCGAGCGAAACCGTGATGGTCGATTTGCGCGAAATCGGCCCCACCTATTATTTCGCCCCGCCCAGGGTATTTGAAAATCTACGCACCACCTTAATGATACGGATGGAAGATGCGGGCTTTTTAAAACGCAAGCTGTTCCACCACTATATGCGGGTGGCGGAAAAAGTGGGCGTTGCCATTTTGGATGGCGAACCCGTCTCCACATCTGACCGTATCGCCTATGCCTTGGGCCGCATCCTGATTTACCAACCGCTAAAAGATGTGTTGGGGCTATCCAAAGTGCGGGTCGCCTACACCGCCGGGGCCGCCATCGGGCCAGAATTATTCCAGTTTTACCGCTCGCTGGGCATCAATTTAAAGCAATTATATGGCTCCACCGAAACCTGCGCCTATGTTTGCTTGCAAGCCAATGGCAAAATCCGGGCCGATCGGGTGGGCGCACCGGCTCCGGGCGTCAAGGTCAAAATTTCGGATACGGGCGAAGTCCTGGTCAAATCGCCCGCCATGCTAAAAGAATATTATTGTCGGCCTAATGCGACTGCCGAAGCGATTGATGGCGATGGTTATTTTCATACCGGCGATGCGGGCTGGTTTGATGAAGAGGGCAGCTTAAAAATCATTGACCGCGCGGCGGACGTGGGCAAACTCAATGACGGTGCCATGTTCGCGCCCAACTATATTGAGAACAAACTCAAGTTTATTCCGTTTATTAAAGAAGCGGTATCGTTTGGAAATGGGCGCGATAGCGTGTGCGCCTTCATTAATATTGACTTGGGTGCGGTGGGCAACTGGGTCGAGCGCAATGGTTTGGCTTACTCGGGTTATACCGATTTGGCCGCCAACCCGGCAGTTGGCCAATTAATTGCCGAACATATTGAGCAAATTAATCGCAGTCTGGCCGATGAAAGCGGCTTGGCGTCCTGCCAAATCCAGCGTTTTTTGATTCTGCACAAAGAACTGGACCCTGATGATGAAGAATTGACCCGTACCCGCAAGGTGCGCCGCAAATTTATCGCGCAAAAATACGGCGTGTTAATTGAGGCACTGTACAGCGACAAAACCAGCCAATATATCGAAACCCAGGTTAAATTTGAAGATGGCCGGGTCGGTATGGTGAGTGCGGATTTGGTGATCCGTGATTTAAAAACCTTTAGCGCCAGCCTGGCTGCCTGAACGAGGAAACACTATGAATGCAGCCGCAGCAAACAATGCCAACAGCGCATCCCACAGCGCAGCAGCGTCGGGCCGCAAGATCGGCGAGGTCATTTTAGACTTACAAAATATCTCGCTCGCCTTTGGCGGGGTACGCGCCTTGACCGATATTTCGTTCGATGTGCGGGAACACGAAATTCGCGCCATTATTGGCCCCAATGGCGCGGGCAAAAGTTCGATGTTAAATGTGATTAACGGCGTCTACCGGCCGCAACAAGGCGACATCGTCTACCGTGGCACGCATCGCAAAAATATGGATACCTATGCCGCCGCCCGTTCCGGCATTGCGCGCACCTTTCAAAACATCGCGCTGTTTAAAGGCATGACGGTGTTGGACAACATCATGACCGGGCGCAACTTAAAAATCAAATCCAATTTCTTGCTGCAAGCCTTGTATTGGGGGCCAGCGCAAAAAGAAGAAATTGAACACCGCGCCAAGGTGGAAGAAGTGATCGATTTTCTGGAAATTCAGGCGATTCGGAAAACCCCGGTTGGACGCTTACCCTACGGTTTGCAAAAAAGGGTGGAATTGGGCCGCGCCTTGGCGGCCGAGCCGGAAATTCTCTTGCTCGATGAGCCAATGGCTGGCATGAATGTGGAAGAAAAACAGGATATGTGCCGCTTTATTTTGGATGTCAACGACCAATTTGGCACCACGATTGTCTTAATCGAGCATGACATGGGCGTGGTGATGGATATTTCCGACCGCGTGGTGGTACTCGATTACGGTAAAAAAATCGGTGATGGCACACCACACGAGGTGCGCAATAATCAGGATGTCATCAATGCCTATTTAGGCGTTGCCCATTAACATTGCCCCAGGCAGAGGACGATATGGATTTCGGTTTCTTTATTGAAGTATTGGTGGCGGGCTTACTTTCGGGTGTGATGTACACCCTGGTCGCGCTGGGTTTTGTTTTAATTTACAAAGCCTCGGGCGTGTTTAATTTTGCCCAGGGTGCGATGGTGTTTTTTGCCGCCATGACCTGCGTTGGCCTGATGGAAAAGTTTCATCTTTCCTTGTGGGTCGCGATTCCGCTATCGATTGTGGTGATGGTGGTATTGGGTTTGGTGATTGAAAAATTTGTGCTGCGGCGTTTGGTCAATCAACCGGAAATCAGCTTGTTTATGGCAACCATTGGCTTGGGTTATTTTCTCGAAGGCTTGGCCCAACTGCTTTTTGGCTCGGGCACCCACAAGCTGGAATTACCGATCGAAGACGTACCCATTTCCTGGCTATTGGATCGATTCAACATCAATATTTCGCAATTTGACGTGGTGGCGGCAGCGATTTGCGCTATTTTGGTGATCAGTTTGGCCTTGATGTTTTCCAAAACCAAAGTGGGCCGCGCCTTGCGCGCGGTGGCGGATGACCATCAGGCCGCCTTGGCGGTGGGCATTCCCCTGCAACAGATTTGGGGGATTGTATGGGCGGTGGCGGGCTTGGTGGCGCTGGTGGCCGGTTTGCTGTGGGGAGCCAGAAATGGCGTGCAGTTTTCCCTGACCTTTGTTGCGCTGAAGGCTTTGCCGGTACTGATACTGGGTGGCTTTACCTCCATGCCCGGCGCGATTGTGGGCGGTTTAATCATTGGCGCGTCGGAAAAACTGGCGGAAGTTTATCTGGGGCCGATGGTTAACGGCGGCATTGAAGGCTGGTTTCCGTATGTGTTGGCGCTGCTGTTTTTGCTGGTGCGGCCTGAGGGTTTGTTTGGTGAGAAGATTATTCGGCGGATTTGAATGGGCCTGCGTCAAATGAACTCACCCCCCTCTACCTGGAATATGCGCGTTGAAGCCCGGCGGATTGCGCTTGGTTTGGAAAAGCGCGAGCTGGCGCACCTGATTGGCGTGTCGCCGCCAACCCTGCAACATTGGATCGACGGCAAAATCAAAGAACTCATGGTGCGCAATGCCATGGCGCTGTGTCGGGTGCTGGGCGTGCGGATGGAATGGTTGCTGGACGGCACCGGGCCAATGGATGTGCCGGAATTTGATTTGTTGGCCAGCAAGCGGCCTGTTAGCCCTAATGCGGCCAAGCCGGGTTTGAGCAAAAGCGCGGCGGCGGAAATGGCGGCGGAAATTGGCAGAATCGTCAAAGCGGCGCTACCGGTACGGCAAGCCGCCATGGATGCCGCATGCCGCTTCATCGTTGCGGCAAAAATTGAATCGCTACCGCTGATTGTGAACGACATCAAAGAAATTGCCAGCACGGGCGGTTTGAAAAACAACCTCGTCAATGACAAAGACATGGCCTTGGTGCGGCAATTTAATGCTGCCAGCCAACATACGCAAGATGCGGTTATGACTTTGCTGGGTGCAGAACACGACTTGCTGGCCAAGGGTAATGAAAAATTGAAATAGCCCTTTGTTGCTGGCCGTGGATGGCCGTAACCGTTTTTCCACATGCTATGATCTTGCCATGAATACAGAACCACACAATTGGAATACACGGCTTGAAGCCCGCAGGCTTGAGAAGGGACTGAGCAAGTCGGCATTGGCGCGGGCCGTTGGCGTGAAGACGCCAACCTTGAATAACTGGGTCGATGGCAAAATCAAGGAACTCATGGCCCGCAACGCCGCTGCCCTGTGCCGGGCGCTGGGGGTGCGGCTGGAGTGGCTACTGGACGGCGAAGCGCCGATGGAAGCGCCAGCGGAACAATTATTGAGTCTGGCAAGCCCGATTGATGTACGTGGCACAAAGGTGCCGCCTGCCGCAGCGCTGTCCGCCGCGCTGAAAACCACCTCGGTGGCCAGCGCGGCGGAAATTGCGAGCATTGTCAAGGCGGCCTTGCCAGCACGGCAAAGCGCCATGGAAACCAC